>CAZLKP010000291.1:0-6460 GCA_964560095.1 uncultured Bacteroidia bacterium | reverse complement strand
GCCGGAAGCTGGGAAGCCTTTTTGGTGGCTATCTTCATCGGAGGGATCCTCCAAATTGCCCTGGGGCTCCTCAAAGCCGGAAGCGTTGCCTACTTTTTTCCCAACTCCGTGATCAAGGGTATGCTGGCAGCCATTGGGTTGATCCTCATCAGAAAACAGCTTCCCCATGCATTTGGCCTCGATATTGAGATGTTTGATGAAGAATCTCACCTCGGAGATACTTTTCGGGTTTTTGGGGAAATTCTGACGCAAGGCCACTATGAAATGGGAGCCGTTGTGATCAGTGTACTCAGCCTTGGCACCCTGATCCTGTGGGACAATACAAAACTCAAAAACATCACCTGGCTCCCCGGTGCCCTGGTTGTGGTGGTAGTGGGTGCCCTGCTCAATTTGCTCTACTCTGCTGTGATTCCTTCATGGGAACTGATAGGTGAGACCTTTGGCACCAATGGAGAGGTGATTGAACCCGGCCATCTGGTGGCTCTCCCTCAATCGCTGGTCGAGAATGGTATCACTGGATTCATCGGCGAACTTAGATTCCCAGACTGGACAGTACTTTGGGAGAATCCGGCCATCATCGCCGTTGGGATCACCATCGGACTGGTAGCTAGTGTGGAAACCCTGCTATCGGTTGAAGCTGTGGACAAACTAGATCCGCACAAACGACAAACCCCGCTCAACCGGGAACTTCTCGCCCAGGGAGTAGCCAACAGCCTCGCAGGCCTTCTCGGAGCCCTGCCCATTACGGCCGTGATCGTCCGATCCAGTGCCAACGTCACCTCCGGCGGACAAACCCGCATGGCCGCTCTTGTTCATGGAATCCTCCTGTTCACATCCGTGGTGACCATTGCCTCGGTGCTGAACCTGGTCCCACTAGCCAGCCTTTCGGCCATTCTCCTTCTGATCGGCTACAAACTCGCGCGGCCGTCCCTGTTCAAGGCCATGTACAAAGATGGCCCCAATCAGTTTTTGCCTTTCGTTGTGACTGTGGTCGCCGTGCTGGTGACCGACCTGCTCATTGGTATCGCCATTGGGACAGCAGTGGGTATCTTTTTTACCATTCGCGCCAATTTTCGGTCCTCAATTGTTGTCACAAAGGTGTCTGGCATCACCCGCGTAAAATTCCAGAAGAATGTGAACTTTCTCAATAAAGCCATTCTTACCCAGACACTGAACGAAATCCCTTCGGGAGCCAATGTGGTGATTGATGGGACGGATGTAGATTTTATCGACCACGATATCCAGGAAATATTGTGGGAATATCAGGTCCGGGCCGAGGAAAACGCTATTAGCCTGCAAATCATTGGGGTCAAACCAGAAGATGCTCACATCTCCATTCTGGGTTGATACATGTGGGTTGGTTGTTGCCATCCGGCCGATGCTTTCTTCGGTTGGGCGTCGTTCTTTTTTACATTCATGATCCCAGCATCAAACAAAGCCCCTCCTGCCTGAATGAGCTCCAAATCCGAACCCTGCAGGCATTCCCGGCCCCAATGTAGGTACTGCTGGCTGCACTGGCCTGGTGTGTATCTGGAGCGAAGGGCATGGTATCACATAGAAAGCAACGGCAAAACCTTCCTCTCGTTCCGCCGGATGGGGAACTGGCCAAACCCGAACAGATCACCAGCATGGCAGGGTTTTGCCGTGGACGCATCAAGACACTCCCCATGCCGCCTGAGACTACTCGGCCAACTCCAACCCCAGAGGAGCCAGAGGGCCTGCTCCAACCCTAATGACCTCCACCGCATCCTCTCCCTGACTGCAATCAATGACTGTAGATACCAGGTCTCCTCCTTCTCCTCCATCAATCACCAGATCGACCTGTGACTGAAAACGATCATAGATCAAACTGGGGTCGGTGTTAAACTCGGACCTTTCGTCGGAAGGAATACTCAGCGAAGCAATGGGATTGCCAAGCTCTTTGGACAGCGCAATTGGAATCGGATGATTGGGTACACGAATGCCTACGGTCTTTTTCCGCTGAAAATGCCGGGGAATCTCTTTAGACGCCTCCAGGATGAAGGTGTAAGGTCCCGGCAGAGCTGCCCGCATAATTTTGTACATCGGAGTGGTCACATGCAGGGCGTAGGTGCCAATGATGGCAATGTCTTCACACACACAGGAAAGATGTGCTTTGGTCGGGTCAATGCCTTTGAGACGGCACAAAGCCTGAACGGCTTTTTTATTTTTGATATCACAGCCCAGGGCATAGCTGGTGTCTGTAGGATAAATGATCAGCCCGCCAATCCGCAGAATATCAACGGCCTGCTGAATCGATTTTGGCTGGGGAGTGTCTGGATGAATGGAAAGAAACATATGACTTTGCCTGTAGAAATGAACACGTTAAGAAAGTCAGTATACGAGATCTAAAGGAAGGAGACAACGGCGCTCGATGATTTATCCTGACAATTTTACCTTCCACTCATCTGCCAGTAATCCATAAAACAATTCATCGTCCCAGCAATCATCAATGGCATTCCAGAAATGGTTCCGAAGCCTCCCCTCAAGCTGAAACCCCATTTTCTCAATCAGGCGAATAGAGGCAGCATTCCGGGCATCAATGAGGGCAAACACCTTGTGCAGCTCTCCAAAATCAAACAACAGCCGAATCAGCAAATGCATCGCCTCCTGCCCAATCCCACGGCCGTGATAATCGGGCGAAACCGTGATGCCCAGTTCCGCGTGTCGCCGCTCTTCGCTGGCAAATTTTACTGCACAATCCCCGATAAGCCGCGACTGTTTTTTCCATTCAATGCCTAACTGCTGCCAAACACCCGTTGTCCTGAAATTCAGAGAATGATGCTTTCGCAAAAACTGCCGCGCAGATACCTCATCAAATGGACCAACCCCCTGCCAATGATAGGCCTCGGGCTGAGACCGATATCTCAGAAAGTCTCTGAGATCATCGGTTCGAAGGGGCCTAATTTGTATGCGCGGGCCATATATCGGCAGCATAAAGAGTTGATTTTCAACAAGACTCAGTAAAAGAATCTGGATAACCCAACAAAATTTCTACATATCTTCGCATATCCCAACTCTTCGAAGAACCTACTGCCATTCCCACACCAACCCCGCATAAAGGGTCCTGAGGGAATACATATCATAAGTAAAGGAAGAATAATCGGCAGCATACCTGCGCTCCTGTGGGTTCCGGCGGTTGAGGAGATTGTTGCCATTGAGAAACAGCACCAGACTCCCACGATGTAACGGGATATACCTGCTCAGGGCCAGGCTAAGGTTGTGGTAGTAGGGCAAACGCTCACCGTGAACCTCATCCGGAAACACCGGAGCATAGCGACCAATATCCGGCTGAAAATTACCTGCAACAATCGGCGTAATCACCTGACCTGGCCGAACAATACTGGTCACCGTTACCACCGGCAATACCGGATGGCGAACGCTCAAAGCTCCTTTCAGAAAAAACGGAAAATCCTGCCTGCCCCGATAGGCTTCGCTATCCGCTACAAAGCGAATCCGCTGTCGAAGCCAGGTGTTGGCCAGCGACAACGCCAGATAATCTCCCATATTCTGTTGCCAGGCCAGCTCCACACCACTCACGATGGCCTCGTCAATCACCAGCCCACCGTTAGATTGTGGCCCGCGCTCCGCTTTGTGAAAGAGCGCTATATCCCAGGCCGCATCGCGATGGCGGATCTGGTAATCTAGGGCCACCTGCCGACTTTGAATCATCGAAAACCCCTGAAACCGCACCCCCATCGGCAAAAAACTGTGGTATTTCCCAGCGCTCAACAACACAGAATGATCTTTGAATACATCCCAACGACCGGAGGCCTGCATGCCCAAATATGGGTAATCTGCCAACCCCGGCGCCATGCCGGCACGAATGCCTGCCGATAGGTGAATCTGTGACACCGGATCCCATTTTACGTATCCATGCCCTTCGATCAGCGTTCGATGCAGGGACGTATCCACCTGGATGGTCGGGGCTCCCTTTTCGAAGGCAAAAAAGTAGCGGGGCATCACATCCTGCCGTGTTTCCTGCCAGTGATCCACATTGGCACCCATCTGCCAGCTTAGGTTGCGGGTAGCGTATCGCTTGTATTCAACAGCATAATAGGACTGGTGTCGTAGGCGGTCGGCATCCAGGGCACCCAGGTTTGTGTCGCTCTGGCTCAGGTCCTGCCCCACATTGACCGAAAGCACATCTTTTTTTCCCTTTCGGCGGAGAGAAACCACGTGAAACGTGCGATCACGGGCTCCTGAAACCAGCTCCTCCTGCCCGGAGAGCCGCGTATTGACCTCATAAGACTCCCGAATCCCGTAGGAAAGCGTCTGCAAAGTCCAGCTTTTTCCAATCGGGAGGTACAGATGTGCTCCCAGGTCCAGTGCCCCGAACGATTGCAGGTTGTCCAGGGACCGGGGATGAATCCCAGTGAACAGGTTCGAGAATTGCCAGTTGCCGTAGATCTGAGCAAAGCCTTCTCCTGGTAGTTGCTGGTTGCGAAAGATCCCCAGATTGGCCATGCTGATAGCAGCTCGCCAGCTATTGGAGGGTCGGGAGCGATTGGTCTGGATATCAACCAATCCGGCGGCGGCATTGCCGTAGGTAAGAGGGGGATTACTGGCATACAGGTCCTGTCGTTCAAGAATCTCCGTGTTGAACAGGCTGAAATTTCCGATGCCGTTGAGCTGGCTGTTGCGCACCGGCTGGTAAATGGGAACACCATTGACGATAACCTGGCTGAGGTCGGCAGCAGAACCACGCAGCACAGGGTTAGCCGATTCATCGGCATTTGTGGACGCGGGAAGCGAAGTAATGGCACGCAAAGGGTCTGCCGCAGCGAAAGGATCGGTATAGATGTCCATTTGTTCCAGCCGACGTACTGAAAACTGTTCCGCAACCGGTGAGCGCGCGCGAATGCGAACCTCATCAAGGGTCATCTCTCTTTCCCGCAGTTGAATGGTCTGGCATTTCTGGAGGCAGCCTTCCACAGACAACACCAGAAGATCATACCCGGCATATTTCACCACCAGAGAGTCCGTTTCTGTGAGATCGTCTATGGCTAATGTGAACAGCCCGGAAGGGTCGGTGACGGTACCCGTTTGGGGATGCTGCTGCAGGAATACATTGGCGGCAAACACCGGCTTGCCGGATGGGTCGAGAATTTGCCCCTGGCAATCTCCAGACTGCGCCGGAGATTGCGACAGGGCAAAGAGGGTCCAGATGAGACTCATGAACCGTCCGTGGTGGGTCAGGTGCGACCGTATCAATCGTTTCAAGGCGTTCAGGGGCATGGTTTTATTCGCTAATAAGCTTTGAAGCCAGTTGAATAATCTGATAGCTTCCAGGATACTCGGCAATGGCCTGCTGATAGGTGCTTTTGGCTTCGGCCAGCTGGTCTTTGCGGAGGTAAAACTTCACCAGCATTTCATAAGCTTCCTCTCTGCCCCAGGCCGGGAGATAGGGGTTGGGAGCAGACTGAGCTGGAAGGGAAATGGCTGTTTTCAGATAATCTTCCACTTGTTGCATGCCTCCAAACTGCTCGGGTGTGTAGTAATCGTTGCTGGCCAGCACATAGAAAGCCCGAAGGTTAGTAGAATCGAGAGAAGCGGCTTTTTCAGCATATTTTTTCACTCGGGCTGAAATGATCGGTGCCTTAAATCCGGGCTGAAACTGAATCCCAAAGCTCTCCACCAACGCCAGTAAGGCATAGTCTTCGGAGTTTTTCTCGTCAATATCCTCTATCCAATCAATGGATCGTTCTGTGGCTTTTTCTGCCAGCTTTTCATCTTCTTGCACCAGCCAGTAGATGGCCTGCTTATAGGCGAGGTAGCCCTGCCAGTAGCGCACCAGCTGCAGCGGTTGATCCGTATAAAAGGCCTGGAGTTCCGTGGCGAGTGCCTCCATGGCTGAAGGGTCCGAAGCCGCCATTCCCTGAATAAAGGCCTTGTCAATCCGTTGTTGAATCTCGTACAAGGCAGAATCCCGGTATTGCGCAATCACGGTAGATTGCGCCTGGTATGACTGGCTCGCTGGCTCATGGGCGATGGCGATGGGACCGTACAGGATCATGCCGATAACAGCAATTGCAGCGGGGAAAGTCAGAAACATGCCGATTTTTCTCATGGTTCGAGGATTGAGTGAGTGAAACATAGGTGAAAAGAATTGGTAGAATGAGGACACAGGTCTCCTCCCCCGGCTTAAACCAACCCGAGAGCTGGTGGTGAAGCCAGGAAATTTTCCTGCATGGATCTCCTGTTCACCAATCTGCAGGAATGGTGATGCAGGCAGTGTGACATCTTGATTTATGGCTCCAAATAATCGCGGAGCGCTTCTACATAGGCCTCAAAGGCTTTCAGCCCACTGTCGGTCAGCTTGACTGAGGTATGTGGATAGTTTCCTTTGAATCCTTTCTTGACCGTGACATAACGGGCGTCTTCGAGCTTCCCGATCTGGATGCTGATGTTACCGGAATTGGCCCCGGTAATGGTTCGGATC
>CAZLKP010000290.1:3480-6500 GCA_964560095.1 uncultured Bacteroidia bacterium | reverse complement strand
TCTCCCCAGGGATATCGACTGCGGGTGTTGTTGGCATTGCGGGCCGCGTGCTCCCATTCGACCTCTTTGGGCAGGCGCTTGCCCGCCCATTCGGCATAGGCATTGGCATCGCCCCAGCTCACCTGGGTCACCGGATGGTTGTCTTCTGCCTTTGACTGATCTGGTCCAAAAGGATAGGCCCAGTAGGCACCGGGCACGAGGCTCCAGCGACTCGTTTCGAAGTCAAACACGCCGGAGTCACCAAATTTTTCGGCTCCGGTCTGGTAGCCGGTGGCCTCCACGAATTCGCGATACTGTGCCACTGTCACCGGATGGACGTCCATGAAAAACCCATCGACCGCATGTGTTACCATCGGTGACTCCGACGGAAATCCCTGGTCTGAGCCCAGGTCCACATAGCCACCGGAAACGAAAACCATCCCTTCCGGCATGTCGATGCCCTCAGGCAGAGCTTTGTATGGTGGTTCGGAGGCAAAGGCAGCCTGTTCTACCACCAGTTGATCTTCTTCGGCTGTCTGATTCGCATCACGCGAAAGGCAACTCACCAGCATCCCTACACAAACCCACATCCATACACCGATTCGAACGCTCATATTTCCTTGTCGTTTTCATCGACAAGATGTCAAAATTGGGGGAATCCTGCCAGTAATCAGCTTACCCTATTCACCGCTAATCCACAAAAAAAGGCGCGAATGCCGCAAAGTTATGCGTTTTTCGCGCCTCCAAAGCGTTCCTGGAGATTGATATACCCTATCTCAGAAAGGCTTTTGCCTTTTCGTACACATTCTGGCCGGTGTATCCCAGCTTTTCATCAAGCACGGTGTAGGGGGCAGAATAGCCAAAGTGATCCAGGCCGATGACGGTTCCATTGGCACCGACAAGGCCCTGAAGCGTCACGGGGAGTCCTGCGGTCATGCCCATTTTGGGAATAGCTGGAGGCAACACAGACTCCTGATAATGGGTACTTTGGGTGCGAAATCGTCCTTCAGAGATGGCAGAAACCACCCGAACTTTCAAGCCGTCTTTGCGAAGCAGCTTCGCTCCATCGACGAGGGTGGCCACTTCGGAACCATTGGCGACCAGGATCAGGTCTGGCGTGCTGTCGGGATCTTCCACGATGTAGGCTCCTTTCTCAGCCTGCAGCGCCTCGGTGTAGCGATCCCCGCTGTGAGCCGGGAGGTCGTTGATATTCTGGCGAGAGAGAATCAGCCCGGATGGCGTAGAGGTATTTTCCCAGGCCATTTTCCAGGCAACGGTAGTTTCGGTCATGTCTGCTGGACGCAGGGCCAGGAAGGAACTATGTCCGGAGTGGTTTTTCAGTTGCTCCAGCAGGCGAAGTTGAGCCTCCTGCTCCACCGGCTGATGAGTTGGTCCATCTTCACCCACCCGGAAGGCATCGTGTGTCCAGATAAAAATCACTGGCTGCTCCATAAGGGCAGCCAGACGAAGGGTCGGCTTCATAAAGTCGGAGAAGACAAAGAAAGTCGCACAAGCAGGGACCACGCCTCCATGCAGAGCCATGCCTACGCTAAGGGCCGCCATGGTCAATTCAGACACACCGGCTTGCAGGAAAGAACCGGAGAAATCACCTGCCTGAAAAATGGTGGTCTTTTTGAGAAATGCATCTGTCTTATCGGAGTTGGACAGGTCAGCAGAAGCGACGATGAGGTTTTCGACATGATCGGCGAGGTAGGAAAGCACAGCTCCGGAGCCATTACGGGTCGCTCCGTTGGATGTTTGCTCAATGGCGCTCCAGTCGATCTCGGTGCGTTTGCCGGAGAGCCAGTTGTCGAGTTTGGCAGCCTCCTCAGGATTAGCGGCGGCCCAGGACTCATGACCGGCCTGTTTGGCGGCCACTTTGGCCCGAAGGCTGGTTTTCACCTGATCATAGACCTCTGCCACTTCCGCAAAAATCACGAAGGAGTTGTCTGGATCGCCGCCGAGGCCTTTGAGGGTATCGGCGAAGGAAGCGCCGGCTTTGCTCAAAGGCTGCCCGTGGGTTTCGACTTCGCCTTCAAAGGATTCTCCATTTGCTGTGAGAGCGCCCTTGCCCATCACCGTTTTGCCGATGATCAAAGAGGGCTTTCCGGTTTCGGATACGGCAGCATCCAGGGCTATGCGGATTTGACCGTGATCATTGCCGTCGATGGTCTGTACGTGCCATCCCCAGGCTTCATATTTCTTTGCTGTATCTTCGTTCATGACATCTGACACCACCGAAGACAGCTGGATATCATTGGAATCATAAAACATGACAACATTCCCCAACCCGAGGAAACCGGCTGTGCGGCCTGCGCCCTGAGAGATCTCTTCTTGAATGCCGCCATCCGAAATATAGATGAACGTGCGGTGAGCCATCCAGTCCCCAAATCGTTCGACGAGAAAACGCTCAGCGATGGCAGCCCCAATGCCAAAGGTGTGACCCTGCCCCAGCGGACCGGAGGTATTTTCCACACCGCGGTGGATATCCCGCTCCGGGTGCCCTGGCGTGGGACTGCCCCACTGGCGGAAGTTCATCAGATCGTCCATACCGTAATGCCCAAAGAGGGCTAGCTGGGAATAGAGCATGGGCGACATGTGTCCGGGATCTAGAAAGAAGCGGTCGCGGAACGGCCACTCCGGATTGTCTGGGTCGAAGGTCATGTACTCCGAAAACAGGATATGAATGTAATCTGCCCCTCCCATCGCTCCTCCGGGATGACCGGATTTGGCCTTTTCGACCATGGCGGCGGAAAGTACACGAATGTTGTCAGCAGCGCGAGCAGTGAGGGAGGCATCCGGTTGGATGGTAGCTTGTGAGGACATACGAAGTCGTCGTTGAGTTGGAAAGCTTGTAAGGTTGCCGGGAAAACATGCAGGATCAAAAGAACGGGAACCTAGGCACTATTTGGAAAACCTCCTTCACTCGTCAACGTTGGTTTTTGAGTCAGCCAAGCGTTTGAGAGTTCTATTACTGGGTGATGCGCCTTCGGAGCAAACCTGACTGCATCAGATTTCCTCGAAATCCCGGCTGGCCGGGA
>CAZLKP010000290.1:1177-3470 GCA_964560095.1 uncultured Bacteroidia bacterium | reverse complement strand
TCCTCGAAAACCTTCTTTGTCAGACGCAGATCCCGATTCATCGGGGAACCCCAAAATCCTTCCGATGACAAGCAAATACCATGTTTCAAACAGTGCCTAGTCTTAGGTAGTAAAGTAAATAATGATTCACCGGAATTGCATCCCATTTATGCCAATGATTTTATCTGATGATAGATTTGTCGTGAAAAACCAGGTAGATCTTAATGAGTTGACAAATAGTCTCCCCTTCAAAAAGGGGTTAAGCACTGTTTGGAAAACCTCCTTCACTCATCAACGTCGGATCCTTGGTCAGCCAAGCGTTTGAAAATTATATTGCTGGCTGATGCGCCTTGGGAGCAAACTTGGCTTCATCCGATTTCCTCGAAGTCCTGGCTGGCCGGGATTCCTCGAGAATCTTCTTTGCCAAACGCAGATCCCGATTCATCGGAGAACCCCAAAATCCTTCCGATGACAAGCAAATACCATGTTTCAAACAGTGCCAAAGACGACCCAGGATTTAGAGTATTTATAGCTTTCCTATCAAAAAATGCAAAAACCCTGGTAAATTAGATTCCTAGTTTGTTGTTATCGCTGCTGATAGTTACAATCCCGGATTATGTCTCACTCAATCCCAGCAAAATCTTGATTCAGATTCGCATCAACGAGCGGGTGTACCTCAAAGACCCGGAGAGTTCAAAGCTAGGGAAGAAAATCGTTTCCAAAGGCTTGCAAATGATCGACGAGATTGGGTTTGAAAACCTGACCTTCAAGAAACTGGCGCAAGCCATTGGTTCCACAGAGGCGTCTATTTACCGGTATTTCGAAAACAAACACAAGCTGCTGATCTACCTGGTTTCGTTTTACTGGAACTGGCTGGAGTATCAGCTGATGTTTTACACCAACAACATCGCTTCTGCGGAAGATCGGGTTGACATTGCGATGCGGGTCATTTCGCAGCCGCATTCATTTTCGCAGGACTTGCTGGATGTGGACTCAGCGGCGCTGCACCGGGTTGTGGTCAAGGAATCTCCCAAAGCCTATCTCAGTAAGGAGGTGGATCTGGATAACGAGGAAGGGTATTTTCTCAGTTACAAGCGACTCTGCGCAAGGATTGCCGACATCATTCGGGAAATCAACCCGGAGTATCCCTACAAGAAAGCGCTAGTCTCTACCTTGGTAGAAAGCGCCCACAATCAAGCCTTTTTTGCTAATCACCTTCCCCGACTAACGGAGATCAAGAAGGGGGATGAACATCAGGTGACAGAATTCCTGATTGACGTAGTGCGCCGGGTGGTTAGTATGTAAATCAACGATGAGGCTTACTTCTCCTTCGGTTTTCTCTCTATCAGATAGAGCTTCACATCATCAATAAACCGCTGAGGATTCGCTTTCACTTCGCGCAGTAGAGAGTTAATTTCAACAGTCGTTTTGGCCAGGCTGTCATAGAGTTGGGTATCGTTGAGCAGCAAGCCCAGTGTGCCTCCAGTGGTGTCGAGTTTGGCGACCATGTTTTCGACTTTCCCGACAGCTCTGGCTGCATCTGTCATCAAGAACTTCACCTCATTTCCAGCTGTCACCAGGGAATCGGTGGTCATGCGTACATTGGCAATGATTTTGTCGATGTTGTCGTTATTCCCTTCGACATTGCTGATGATTGCCACCGCATCAATGGCAATTTTGTTGATCTCCTTCGCAATGGAATCCACCTCGTAGGTGATATTGGTAAGATTATCCGAGGAAGTCCTGATGTTTTCGAGGGTGGCCCTGATAGAGCTTTGGTTGGACTGGTCGTTGAGCTGGGCTTTGGTGAGTGCGACGATTTCGTTGAGTTGCACAGAAAGCTTCCCGAGTTCAAGTAGGATCTGTGCTCCTTTGGTGGTGACGAGTTCTTCGGCCTGGGCAAAAATCCCCCCATCAATGGTTCCGGTAATAAAGTCACCGGTTTCGTAATAGGTATCTGAAGGGGCCAGGGTGTCTGGTATCCAGACTTTGATGCCTTTGGCCCCCAGCAGGTCGGTCGATACAATCATGGCCTGGGCTTCTTTGGGGATGTCCATTTCCCGGTTAAACTCCAGGGTGGCAGTGACGGTATTGGCTGCGAAGTCGAGGTCCAGATTCGCTACACGTCCGACCCTGAGGCCATTCATGAGAATGGGATTCCCTTCATTGAGGCCATCCACATTTTCGTATTTCGCCAACAATGTCAGAGGCGGGCCAAATAATTGACTACCTGCCATGAAATTGAGCCCGTAGATGATCAACACGATGGTAATGACCGCAAAAACCCCGAACGTAATTTCTTTACTGATCTTCA
>CAZLKP010000290.1:0-1167 GCA_964560095.1 uncultured Bacteroidia bacterium | reverse complement strand
TGCGAAGAGGTGAAGATGTCCCACTTCAGCGAATAAAGCTAATGAAAAGGCGTTTGGTAGCCAAAGTCAGACTGCTGCTCTTTTTTTGTTGTGGGTTTGGACTTCAAGCAGCATTTTCACAAAAAATCTTGATATGCCACGCTACGCCCTGTTTTCTTTACTCTTCCTCCTGTGTGCCACGGCTGCGGGCCAACAACTGGTCCTGGACGAAAGCCATCTGGACCGGGATTTTCTCCGGTTTAAATTACAACTGACAGAGGCTATTCTGGACAAAGATGCACTTAAAATCGCTCCTCTGCTCCATCATGATCTGGACCTTGGCTATGATAGTCCGGAAAATGCCAGAGAGTATCTGCTGGAAACTTTCCGCCAGGGAAACGGAGAATACTTCTGGGATGAACTGTATCGCCTGATTTCTCTGGGATTCATCCGCGAACAAACAGATACCAGGGTCCACGATGAGGCCGTTTCCCATACCTCTTTTCTCGCACCATCTTATGCATCCCAAAGCTTCCCTACCAACCTCGACCAGAAACTCATTATCACCGGCCGGAATGTGAATATCCGCTCCGCACCGACCACTCGTGCAACCATCATCCGACAGGCATCCTGGGAAGTATTCCGGTATCACAGTGAAGTAGATGGAGATGAATTTGTGGCAAAAAACCTGTCTGCTGACGGCTACAATTGGGTGGAACTGGTGCTCCCGGATGGCAAAATCGGGTATGTCGTAGAGACATTCACAACGGTGGGGCTATTGGTGAACCTTCGCGTCGCCCGTTTCGAAGACGGCTGGAAGATCGTGGGATTTTATCATTATCCTGGTTGTTGAGAAGTGAGAAGCGAGGCCGAGAAAAGAGAGGAGGTAATCAGGGGATTCACAACTGTCGGCATTCGGCCAGAAAACCAGTCGGTGGAGGAAGGATCAATGGATGGAAGATGTGTATGTTCAAAATCATCACTCTGCCCTGTTGCTGAGCGTAGCCGAAGTGCTGAGCGTAGCCGAAGTATTGACTTCCTGTTAACAACCTCACCTGCCGGAGGCAGACAACCAGGTCGTGTCATTGACCCCGGTTGACCGATACCCGCATCACACACCGTTTCCCGTTTCTGCGCTTGTTTCTCCCAAAGGATAACACCAATTTTACGCCCTGTAAAGAATCCTTC
>CAZLKP010000289.1:6069-6530 GCA_964560095.1 uncultured Bacteroidia bacterium | reverse complement strand
AAGGGTGAAGAAGCAGCAGTTGCCCTTCTGGAAATGATTGACTTGGAACGTAGTTAGTGCTGTGTCAAGTGAAAAATGTTGGGGAAGTGCTGATAGATTTTTTCGAGTCGAAGATCCCGGCTCTGTTGAGAATCAAGGCGGAAAAGCTGAGTTAGTCGAGGCGAACCAAGGTTTTCCAACGCAGAGATGCGGAAAAAGGTACAGCAATCACCCATGATTCGGTACTTGACAGCGCACTAATTCCTATTTCATGTTCAAATGAGATTCAAGCGGCCTTTTCGAGGGCCGCTTTTTTTTTGGGGACATACTTGCCTTTCAATCTCACGAATTCGTTTATTTTTAGCATTTTATCCCGATAATTTCACGAATTCGTTTGATCAATACTAAAAATATTTGCTACTTACTCATGTCATCCACAGTTGCATGGACTTCCTCACACAAATTGATCGCTTTCTAGACCG
>CAZLKP010000289.1:0-6059 GCA_964560095.1 uncultured Bacteroidia bacterium | reverse complement strand
CATGGCCTTGTGCATGTATTCGGAAATGGCTTTAGGCTGGCGGTTCAGTATGAAAGGAGTCCTTGTGAGCGCGATGCGCTCGTTTCGGGCATCCGTAAGGAGGATTTTGTTGGGGGACCGTTTTCGGTTTTTGGCGACGATGTATGGCAGGAACATGCGTTTCGGGGAAGTAATAGGCATGTATTTGTGCGGATGCTGGTGTTGCTGGGAAGGATGAATGGCCCTGAGATCTGCTGGGATCTTTGTCTGGCAGAGATAAGCATGTCGGGCATCGGGGATCTAGCTCCCGCATATGCTTTTCAACAAGATGAATGATATGAACAGTCCATGTACAAACGCTACGGTGGAGATGGAACAGGTATGGGCCACGCACCACTTCCGGACAGAAGAAATCCGGATTCTGGAGCACCGATACCGGTGTTTGGATACGCGAGAGGTGTTTTATACACCGGACCTGGATCGGCTCAATTTGGCACAGATTCAGAATCAGTACCGGGCGATGCATCAGATTCCGTTTCCGGTTGAGATTCGGAGAATCCGGGAACAGTATGGTGTTTCGGCTGCCCGCATGTCAGAGATTCTGGGTTTGGGCATCAACAGTTACCGCCAATATGAATTAGGAGAGATCCCAACGCTTGCGAATGCCAAACTGATCCGTTTGGCGGCAAATCCCGATCGCTTTTCTGAATTTGTCCACGATAAGCACGGCACCTTCTCTCCAAGGCAGATGGATAAGATTCTGCAGCGGGTCAGGACCCTTCACGCATCCCAGAGGCTCTCGCCGATCATGGACTATTTGTGGAATTACCATCTTGAGGCGAATGAATACACCGGGTTCGTGAAACCCACCCTGGAGAAGGTCGCACAGTTTGTTCTGTTTTTTGTCAGCCAATGCCAGCCGTTAAAGACCAGGTTGAATAAGCTGCTCTTTTATGCTGATTTCCACCATTTTAAACAAACAGGATCTTCGATTTCAGGGTGTAGCTATCGGGCCATACCCTATGGCCCGGTGCCCTCGCATTTTCATGAACTATTTGGGATGCTGGAAAATCAAGGGGTATTACGGATTGAAGAAGAACTCTTCCCCTCCGGACACGTGGGCGAACGATTTCTTCAGAATCTGGACACAGATCTGACGCTATTTTCTGAATCCGAGCTTCAAACCATGAATAAGGTTGCGTCTGGCTTCCAGTCCCTGCGAACCAAGGAGCTGATTCATATGAGTCACATGGAAGATGCCTGGAAATTCAACCACAAAAGCAGAGACCTGATTTCCTATCAGCAATATGGTTTCAGGCTGAAAGCATTGTAGAAACATGATTCATTACCGATATTGATCATTCGTTCTTTCCTCATGACATGATATCATGTCATTCCGATGTTTGGGGGTTGAGCCTTTTGGCTTCAGCCCCTTTTCGTTTGAGGGAAGCAAAGCCCCCAAGATGTGTAGCCCAATGGGCCTGTTCCTACGGCGGGCCAACAAAAGTCATTCCAACCCTGGTTGATATGGTTTCTCTTTAAGGCGTTAACCACCTAATTGATGTTGTCATGAAACGAATCATTCTCCCGGTCTTCGCGGTATTTTTGATGGGAGCCCTCAGTGGTTGCACAGCGGATGTTCAGCAGGTTCAGGACTGTGTCGTTGGTGAACCCCTAGGGTTTTGGTATGGCCTGTGGCACGGATTCATTGCACCAGTTTCATTCATCATTTCCCTGTTCACAGATCAACTCACCGTGTTTGAGGTGAATAACAATGGGAACTGGTATCTCTTCGGGTTTCTGCTCGGAATCGGTGCGTTTTCCAGCGGAGGCAGTGCCGGAGCCAGACGTGCCCGCCGCCGTCGCGACTAGCGAAGACCAACCAGTCCCAGGCCGTTCCGGTTAATTTGGAAGGCAGGAAGAGGAATTCGTACGTAATTGAGGGTGTGCAGGAGCACATTGAGGAAGGCTGATCGCGTGTGGATTTCTGAGAGATCGAGGTCCAGGCTAATGTAGTATTGCCGGTATTCCCGGGTTGTCCAGGATCCGGCAGGATCTTCATAGCTGCCTTCCAGCCCAAATGCACTGTAGCCCACGGCAATATTCAGCCAGTCGGGGTAGGAATCTTTGAACCGACCCTCTGGGAGAAAAGGATCTACTTTGAGGCTAAGCCAGTAACTTTGGCCATTGTAATCTTTGAGCATCCATTCGGGGAACGTGCGGCCAAATAACCGCTCAAAATCCGGGTCATAGACGTAAGGGGATGGGAGGTAGTTCCATTTGAGCATCAACCGGGTTTCCTGCCAAAGGCTCTCATTCAGAATACTGAGACCTGCTCCGCTGGCGTTGGCAAAAACGTCACTCCAGGAAAATCCCCAGCTTTCTCCATAGGCGTCAAACAGCTCAATGCTGCTGACAGCAACAAACCCCTCAGCAGCACCTAGCCACATGGCCTTCCACCGGTCCATTCCACTCCAGCGATGCAGAGCCGAAAACCAGTTGGAAGTGAAAAATGTGCTGTATGCATGGCCAAGCTTATCCATCTGTTTCCACTGATGGGAATCATCGAAAAAATGGAAAGAAACCAGGTCTTCGTTCGCGTACCAAGCCTTTCCAAGCGCAAACATGGAAAGGCCATAGCCGATACCCATAGAACAGTGAACCAGCACGGATCTTGGTCGTTGGAAGGTATCCGCAGGTTGCCAAAAGGAATCGTGAAACCTGAGCTGGGCCAGGAGTTCGCCATGAAGCATGCCGCAGAGGCAACAAAGAATAACCAAGCGTTTCATGAGGGCGAATCAGGAAATCTGCAGATGGACCGATTGACCTGCTTCAAGGGCCTCAGCGATATGCACATACAGGCTGCTGTAATCAGCAATATCCGGAACAACGACACCTCCCTGGGCATCCATGGCCTTCTCTCCAAGTCGGAGGAACCTTGGTAGCTGGTCGGCTCCGTTGTCGATCCGGATCATTCCTTTGTGAAACTGGGGAAACCTGAACCAGTAGGCTGCATGAAGTCCGCTGTCGTGGTCGAGCCTGAGATTGTAGGAACCTTTGGGTAGGGCTGTTTCCGCGTGCTCCAGCACAGCCACCCCTTCATGGATGATGCCTGTGATTTGGCCAGCTTCGTTTTTGTCCCGGGCGAGTAAAATCGTGACATCTGCCGATGTCGGTATGGCTGGTGAAGGTTCAGATACGGCAGATGTCGTTTCAGACGAAGGACCATTGGCAGGGGCACTACCCTGGCCTGTGAGCCATCTCCAGAGTTTTTGGAAGAAAGAAGCCATGTATTGCTGCTTTTTTCAAACTTACAGATAAATTCGATGGTCCACACAGACAGATAAAGACAAAGCTTTTGGGAAATGAAACGATTCAGACAACACATCAGCTCCGGAGGTCCATGGGAGGATCTTGCCGGTTATTCCCGTGCCGTTCGGACGGGGCGCACCATTGAAGTTGCCGGTACAACGGCTGTGGTGAATGGGGAGATTCAGTATCCTAGGCACGCCTATTTTCAGACAAAAGTGATTCTGGAATCGATTCGTGATGTGTTGGAGCAGGCCGGCTCCGGGTTGGCGGACGTGGTGCGCACGAGAATGTATGTCACAGATATTTCCCAATGGGAAGAGGTAGGGCGGGCGCATGCTGAATACTTTTCTGCTATCAAGCCGGTAGCGACTATGGTTGAGGTCAGTCGGTTAATTCATGACGACTTGGTTGTCGAAATGGAGGTGAGTGCCGTTGTTCCTCCCCGTGACGGGGAAGAATGGTAAATCAGGGTTCAACTTTTTGATGATTTATTCCTTTTTTTGACGCATAGCGCTTCCAGTATTTCATTCATCCCAAGTATCCATTCATTTTATGGATTTTGCCATATTTTTTACCAGTGCCGGATTGATTTCGCTGCTCACATTGACAGCCATGGAAATCATTCTGGGGATCGACAATATCGTATTCATTTCTATTGTTGCTGGTAAGCTACCCGAAGACCAGCAAGCCAAAGCCAGGAATCTGGGTCTGCTGCTGGCGCTCGCATTTCGTATCGCCTTGTTGCTGTCGATCAGTTGGATTGTGTCGTTGAAAGACCCTGTTTTCTCCTTATTTGCCTACACCACCGAAGGCGGGCAGATGCCGTTTGCCTTCAGTTGGCGGGATTTGATCCTGATTGTTGGCGGGTTGTTTCTGATGAGCAAGACCATTGTGGAAATGCACCATAAACTGGAGGGAGAGGCCGAATCGGGCGAAAAAAAGCTGAAGGCGGGTTCATTCTGGTCGGTTATCACGCAGATTATCATGCTGGACATTGTCTTTTCCTTCGATTCTATCCTCACGGCCGTGGGCTTAGTCAAAGAGGTGGAAATCATGATTGCAGCCGTGGTGATTGCCCTGGTGATCATGATTCTTGCTGCGGGCGCCATTTCCAGGTATATCAATGAACGACCAACCATGAAGATGCTGGCCTTGTCGTTTTTGTTGTTGATCGGCTTTATGCTGGTGGCCGAAGGGTTTGATCAGCATGTAGAAAAAGGGTATATCTACTTTGCCATGGCATTCTCTTTTGTGGTGGAATTGCTCAACAGCCGGATCCGAAGAGGGCAGGTGGCGCCGGTTCAATTGCGGGAGCGATTTGCGGCAGATAAGGATGAATTGGGGTAGATTTTCCTCCTCTCCATTGAATCTCCTATATTTCCACTTGGTTTGCCCACCTCTGTGTGTTTGTGGGCCATCCAACCTACTTCTACGGATTAAGCCCCCTTTTTTATGAAACTTTTGGAAGGAAAAGTCGCTCTGGTTACCGGTGCCACCCGCGGAATCGGCCGAGCCATCGCGGAAGCTTATGCAGACAATGGCGCACATGTGGCATTTACGTATCGGTCATCCGGTGCATTGGCGGAAGAACTGGAGGTTTCGCTGAAAGAAAAAGGTGTGCAAGCCAAAGGCTACCAGGCTAATGCTGCTGATTTCAACGCGATCCAGGACCTCATCAACGATATGATAGCCAATTACGGGCGCATCGATATTATCGTGAATAATGCTGGAATCACAGGTGATAATCTTCTTCTCCGCATGAGTGAAGAGCAATGGAACCAGGTAATTCAGACCAATCTCAACAGCGTCTTTTTCACAACCAAGGCAGCCTTGCGGACCATGCTCAAGGCACGTGCAGGGTCTATCATTAATATTTCTTCCGTGGTAGGTCTCCAGGGAAATGCTGGTCAGGCCAACTATGCCGCTTCCAAAGCCGGAATGATCGGCTTCACCAAGTCTCTGGCACGTGAAGTTGGATCACGTGGCATTCGCGCCAATGTGATTGCACCGGGTTTTATCGCAACGGAAATGACAGATAAAATTCCGGAGAAGGAGCTTGAAACCTGGCTCAAAGGAATTCCCTTACAGCGCGCCGGACAGCCGCAGGATGTCGCCAATCTTTGCATATTCCTCGGTTCGGATATGTCTGCGTATATCACCGGGCAGGTCATGAACGTCGATGGAGGGATGGTGATGGCATAATCCTGGCATCCCCATCCGAAACGGTTTATTTTTCTTCACGTATTTTTCTGCATGACCTTAACCCAGATTGAATCCCCATGGTGGCTACTCCTCATCCTCCCGGTCGCAGCCGCAGCTTCCTGGTGGATGTACAGGCGCACCAAAGACATCCTTCCCGGTTACATGCGCTGGATCCTCATGGGGATGAGGTTTGTGTCACTCTGTCTCGCTGCCTGGTTGCTTCTCCAGCCAATTTTGCGGTCACTCACGACCATCACATACCCGCCGATCATCGCCTTTCTTCAGGATGACTCAGAATCGCTGGTTATTCAGCGAGATTCCGCATTTGTACGTGACACCTATCCGGGGCAGCTTGCTTCCTTCCTGGAAGCCGTCCAAACTGGAGAACGACAGGTCGATGGATATCGGTTCGGAAATTCTTTTGAGAACGGCCTTACTCCGGATTCCCTGACCTTCGATGAAGCTGGCACCAATATTTCTCTCGCTTTGGAAGAAGTGGGAGATTTGTACCAGAATCTCAACCTCGGTGCCATCGTGCTGGCAAGCGACGGGATTGTCACTTCCGG
>CAZLKP010000288.1:0-6538 GCA_964560095.1 uncultured Bacteroidia bacterium | reverse complement strand
ATGGGGCTGGTCATTGATTTCGACCGGGTTGAGCCAAAGGGCTGTGATACCGAGATCCTCTAGATAGTCGAGGTGGTCGATGATTCCCTGAAGGTCTCCGCCATGTCGCTGGTACTGGCCTTCACGGTTGAGAGAGCCCTGAATTACACCTTCTACCTCATCATTGGTCTGATCTCCATTGGCAAACCGGTCTGGCATGATCAGGTAGATCAGGTCATCCCGGCCGATAGGAACTGGTCGATCCTTTCGGCGTTGTCTCAACTCGTACTGGATGAGCGTGGTGACATTGTTGGTGGTGAGAGCTATGGGAATGAAGCCGGGTGCTGCATTGCTATGAATGCGAAGAGTTAGAAACAGGTAATTGGGATTCTCTACCTGTGTCACCCCACGTAGTGTGACACCGGGGTGCTCGACAGATACGCGGCTGCCGGCGAGATTATCTCCATATACCAGGATTTCCAGGTCGTTGTGTTCCATGCCACACCACCAGAAAGGCGGATCGAGTCGTTGGACTGTATTGTTTTGACCAATTCCGGACAAAGGAGTCAACACCGGAATAAGGAGGAGTAGCAGGTTACGCATCATCGTGCAAGTATTCAATAGAAAGGAATTTGAATCGGTCCATTGGATCAATTGACACCAGAATATGGGGGTAAAAATGGGGTTCTGTCATCAGAATATCCGGATTCATCCATATTTTCTCCGGCTCTTTGCCATTCTCATGCTCATCCGCATAGGAATCTCTGCATTTTTCTATAATTTTCATTAATACTCCAATTGTAATCAAAGAGGATCATTTTTTTTTTTGATTTACCATCCATGTCAGACAAACCATCAACGAACCAACGACGCATGTATCAGTCAACCCGGTCAGCCGGGTTATGTCCCCGCTCAATTTCCAGATTGCGAAATGGGGCCATCTGGTTTATGCTTTTGCTGATGCTCTCATCCACAGGTATCAGTGGGTGCAAAAGTAAAAAGAAGCGAGCTGAGGAAGAAAAAGCCCGTATTGAAGCGCTTGAGGCTGCCGAGCGCGAGCGTTTTCTGAATGATGTCCGGGCCCAGCTCGACGAGATCATTACCTACACGGTCCGGGACCTGGCTGATCTGGAAGCCAAAGAGCGTGAACTCCAGGACATTGAAAATCTGGAAGACTGGCAGGAAAGTGATATCCTGGTTCAGATCCGGAAAGCCAAATATCACCTGTCTCAGGAACGCGACAGACTTACCCAGGCACAGGAACAACAACCAGGCCAGTCAGATCCGCCTGGAATGGCCTCAATCAAGTCAAATGTGGAGCAGGCCTTTCGGTCCATAGCCAATGCCTCCGGCACGCAGCAGGCCAATGCAGAGATCAACCGTGCCCTAGATCTCTTCTCCTCTCCCGATGTGCCCGTGCTGGTCATTATTTCTAATGATGGAGATTATGACCGGCCCACCACCATTTCCAGATATCTGAACTATCTGAAAGACCAGCGAAAAAATCCCAACCGGGTGCACCGCGTTGCCCTCGACAATCAGGGCCGCATCCGTGAAATTGAACTCATCAAATCTCAACTCCGCCCATAATGATTCCATTGATCGTTTTGAGACATCTCGTTGTCATCGCCAGTCTGATGATGCCGGCACTCGGTTTGGCTCAGGTTCAGTCCGACATTACGCCGGAAAGGAAGCGGGCCATAGATTCCCTGGCTCTGGAAAAAGTGCGTGATCTGAGCCGCTACATCTCCATTATTGGGGGCAAAGAAACGCCCTTCTCTGAAGGAAGTCGTGTGATAGACCGGGCGGTAGAGTTATTTGCTGAAGGGAGCGAAATCGGTGTTTCTTCCCTCTATCGGGAGGAAATTCAGTACTTCGGCGTGAGGCGGTATTTCGAACGACTGATGGCTCTCAGTTATGACCATGTGACCGTAAAATGGTTCAATATCCAGTACATCTCCGACCTTGAACTGCAGCCTGATGGTCGCTACGTCGGGGTCATTACCATTTTTCAGCGCTTTGAAGGAACCACCGATGACGGGTTGGAATACAAAGACACCACCAAAAAGGATATTACAGTGTATGTTGAGCGAAAACAAACACAGATTGGCGGCCGCCTAATAGAGTTTTGGGATGTACTCCTGGGTGATATTCGCGTTGTGGAAACTACCCAGTAAGCCCGGATAACCCGGTTATCTGCAACGTACCGTTGCCTTGTTGGCCTATGGAGTAGTATCCCCTCATTATCCTGATATGAAGCACTCTGTTTCTCTGATTTCTTTCCTTGTTTTGTCGTGTTGGCCTCTTGTGTCAATAGGACAAACTGTGGGAGAATATCTGGGAGATGAAAGCATTCTTTACTCAGAGACGAAGCAGGTGAATCAGTTTTTCAGGCGGTTTAACGGGGAAGAATCGGTGGAGGGTAGGCGCCTCTACATCGGCGATTCTCTGTTCAGAGCAAACCGGCTGCGCTCCTTTTATCTTGAACGGCTATTTGATCAGGCCTCGTCCACCCTGCAGGAATTTGAAAAAAGAGCGTTCATAGATGAAATGGTTATGCAGGATCGATACCTGGATTTTCATGGGGGGAATTGGGTAGCTGAGGTGCACTGTACCTTTTCCTATCAGGGGGGGGCGAGGCCTCTGATTTTATATCTGGTTTTGGAAGAAGCAGAGGTAGGGTCAAAATGGGTGTTTGATGCTGTGTTTTTTGACCTTTATGAGCAGATGCTCACCAAGAGGTCTTTAGAGGCCTCAGTGCCATTTTTACACCCGATGTCTCACGAGCTGGATTTTATGAACCTGAACAAGGTATTTCGCGATCCCTTCGAAGTGGGGCAGTATGTGAAGCGTGACTTCCAGCCTGATTTCCTCACACTCTTTTTGTACGAGCTCAGCCAGGGGAAATTCACATTTCAAACGGTGAATAAGGTTCGTTTTCACTTCTTTCAACTGAAGGGCTGGTATTTTCAGGTCAATGACATCCAGCGTCAAAGCCCCAACCGTGGCTGGTTGATTACGCAGCTGATCAGGATCCCCGCCGGACAGGAGCAGAGATTGCTCGATTTCATTTACCGGAAATAGAGGCTGGGCCTGGCGGGAATCCTGATATAGATAAGAAATGCCTATGCTGAAAGCTGTTTTGTGCATCTCCTTTTTTGTGTTGTGAATCCATGTGTGATAGAGCCAGCCATGTCTTTCTCAGAAGTACACATTGCGCCTGATAAGTCCGTAACAATTGGTAATTTAGTCTCAGCATAAAAATAATCCCGGTCCGGGGTGTTTCGTATGTAGCGAAGTGGAATAATTCACCGTATGAGTCTGAAGCCAGTCATCAGTATTTCTCGTCTTTTCTTCCTCATTTGGTTGTGCAGCCTACCGGGACAGACCTTTGCGCAGTCTTTATTGCAAGATTCCACCCGCATGCATAGGTATAAGGAAGAGGCTGCCGGTTTGGTGAGGTTTTTTCAGTTCACGCTCAATACCCTCGGTGATCCTTCTACCCCTGCCCGTGAAAAAGACATCCTTATTCAGGACAGTTATCTCAAGATGTTTCAAGATCCTGATGTGCAGATTGAGGATGATCTGGTTCCAAATCGATCTGTAGTCACCAACAAAGATGTGCAGGCCTACCTCAAGGATGTCGATTTTTTCTTCCGTCAGGTGCAGTTTGAGTTTACAGACATTCAGGTGGAGCATCGGGTCAATGAAGAAGGGGATCTGTTTTTTGTGGTGAGCCTGCTGCGGTTTCTCGATGGGATCACCATTGATGGAGATTCTCTCAGGAATTCGCAGCAGCGATATGTGGAAATCAATCTGGACGAAGAAAACCGCGTGCTCAAAATTGCGAGTATGTACACCACTCGGCTTGGTGAAGTGGATGCCCTGGTAGAATGGTGGGATAACCTGGATATGTTTTGGAAATCCCGCTGGGGAAAGGATTTTTTCGTCTATGACTCTTTGCCTCTGCTCTCCCTATACGAGGAACGTCCCTTTCTATCCCTTCGGGACTCCATTCGCAAGAGGAATGTTTCCCCCTTCGAGCAGCATACCGATTCTGGCGTCGTTCATGTGGGAGACCTCTCTATATTTAATGCAGAGCAGGCTCAGCCCCAGGGAAATGAGCTTGCCACCAATCCTGAACCGGCAAAATGGCCGGTCCTTTCCGAATCTTTGGTTAAAGAGCTGAAGCTTCTGGTCAGCCAGAGGGCCCTGGACCTCTCAGGTGAGTCAGGCCTAGACGATCTCACGCCTCTGAGTATGTTCAAGGAATTACGGTCGCTGAATATCTCTCAGACTTCAGTCTTTGATCTTTCTCCCTTGAGAAATCTCACCCATCTTGAATTTCTGAATGCGTCACAGACAGATGTTCGAAACCTTGAACCCTTGCGCTATGCCACCCAGCTGAAGGAATTGTATCTGGGTCATACCAGAGTAACCAATGACACAGGCCTGGAAAGATTTGCCAACCTCAGGGTTCTGGATCTGAACCATAATTCACTCACGAACCTTAACCATATTGGTCAGCTGATAGCTCTGCGGGATCTGAGCCTGAATGCCACCTTTGTGAAGGATGTCTCTGCTCTTTCATCCCTGACTCATCTCCAGCGCCTGGCATTGTCCGACTCCTGGGTCGAAGATCTCAAGGGCCTTTCAGCGTTGAAAAATCTGGATTTACTCTTTCTGGAACGTAGCCCTGTCAGGGATCTTCAACCCCTGGAAAGTTGTTTGGGGTTAAGACAATTATTTCTTGACAACACCAGCATTTCCTCCCTGAAGCCACTTCAGAACTTACCTGTTCTCACACGTGTCTATTGCGATAGCACCCTGATCGGGCATCAGGAAGCTCAGGCATTTATGACCCAAAGACCCGACGTTTTAGTCATTTATGAATCCGATCGCCTGTTGGACTGGTGGAATCAAATTCCGGGGTATTGGAAGGAAATCATGAGGAATGCCGCTGGAATTGAAGCCTTTCGTGTCGGTCGTGAAGAACTCCAGCAAATGGCGAATGTGGAGAAGATTGATGTCTCCGGCCACCGTGAGATTCTTTCCCTCAAACCTCTTGAAGTGATGCCAAACTTGAAGTGGCTTGATTGTTCTTCAACCGCTATCGACAACCTGGATCCATTGATCAACCTCAATGATCTGGAATATTTGAATTGTTCCAATACCAATATTCAGTCGCTTGGACCGCTGTCTGCTATGAGTAGGTTACAGCAATTGGATGTTGAAGGTACGCTCGTGGAATCCCTGGATGGACTTGACGGGGCCATTGCGCTAAAATTGCTGAAGGCTGATTCTACCTTGATCGAATGGTTGCACCCATTGGACTCTCTTGCCCGGCTGTCCGCAGTCTTTGTTGACGGAACGAGAGTAACTGATATTGAAATCAACCGATTTCTGCGAGCCAGGGATCAGGTGCTGGTCATCTTTGAATCTGCAAGGCTCATCCAATGGTGGGGTGACCTTTCGAAGGAATGGAAAAGCGCCTTAGCCAATTTTGGCTCCATAACCGATCAGCCTGATGCAGAGTCCTTGCATCGCTTGACTCAGGTCTCCTCTTTGTCTTTTTCGGATCAGCCAGGATTGGCTGACTTGCATGCGCTGACGGTGTTTCGAAAGCTCATACATTTGCAGGTAGAAAGCTCCATGGTCCGTGACCTTTCACCTCTGGTATCCATGCCGCAAATCCAAACCCTGATCCTTTCAGAGAACCCAATCATAGATTTGTCCCCGCTGGCTTCTGTCAGAGACCTCACGCATCTCCAGGTTGATAACACCCTGGTGGAGGAACTGGGTCCCCTGGAAAGCTTGAGGCATTTGCGAATTCTCAAATGCAAAGGTACTGCCATACGGCGGCTCAACCCTTTGGAAAATGTGTTGAGACTTCAGCAAATTGATTTGTCAAATACGGATGTCAGATCTTTGAATCCACTGGAAGAGCTACCAGCTCTCTTACTCATCGAATGTTACAACACCCGGATTTCGGACAGGAGGATTGAAAAATTTCAGGAAGACCGTCCTGAGGTGGAAATTATCCACTATTGAAGCCTGAACAGGATGCCCAATGACACCCCGGGCGCATGTGAAAAAGTTTTTTCAGCGGAATGCGTTGACGATGAATGCCTTGGAACATGTTCACAGATATTTTTTCGCAGGGGGCTTGCGTTGAACGCCAACAATCCTCTATCTTTGTTGCCCCTTGAGAGCGAAAGCTGGGGAAAGTTATTTCGGTATTGGTGTAAGGGGGGAGTAGAAAGGGCGATTTTTTTCTACGGGGATTTGGAAAAGAGAGGGCAGACACTGATATTTGCCAACGCTTTCGGAAAAACGGTCTTGCGAGGTAGTTGGAACGGAGGCAAAATAGATGAAAGACATTGCCTTTCGGGGTGAGTGTATAAAGATCTTTGAAGTACTGAGAATGCAGCAAAAAGGTAACCGAGAGGTTATCTCAAAGCATTGAAAAACCAAGAGTTAGATCGAATCAACATTATTTACAATGGAGAGTTTGATCCTGGCTCAGGACGAACGCTAGCGGCAGGCCTAATACATGCAA
>CAZLKP010000287.1:0-6551 GCA_964560095.1 uncultured Bacteroidia bacterium | reverse complement strand
ATCGGCTGGCGGCCTTTGCTTCTTGGCAATGGCGCTCCGACGATCATTCAAAACGAATATTCACCACGCTACGTCAAGGCACATTGGACGGGGAGCTAGCCCCGATCACCCCTTCGCTGGGCGGAACCATCAGCCTCACCAACTGGCTAGACTTGCGCGGGCAGGCCGGGCGAACTTTTCGACTCCCGACATTCAATGATCTCTACTGGTCTCCGGGCGGCAATCCCGATCTACAACCCGAAACCGGCTGGAATCAGGAAATAGGAGTGTCTTTCTCACCCTTCTCCGGCTTACCATCTTCAAATATGTCCTCTCGCCCGCTCTCCCTCCTCGCCTCCGCTACTTTCTTCAACCAAACCATTGACAACTGGATTTTGTGGCGGCCCGGGCCGGCCTTTTGGTATCCCGAAAATGTGCGCAGTGTGTGGAGCAGAGGCATCGAATCCAGCGTTGAGCTCAGTCAGAAAGTCGGAGGTTGGACCATCAGGCTTTCTGCTGGCCATACCTGGACCAAAGCCACCGTGCGGAAGGTAACCATTCGACGTGATCGATCTCAGGGCCAGCAACTCATCTATACACCAGAGCATCAAGCCAGAGCCAACTTGTCCGCTGAGTGGAACCGCTGGAAAGTCCGTTACGGGCACCTGTACACTGGTCGTCGGTACACAGCCACAGATGGAAGCAATTGGTTGGCGCCTTTTCATCTCGGAAATCTCTTTTTCTCCCACTGCTGGACTTTTTCCCGCTGGAGATTGCAGGGGGGATTTCGCTGCGACAATCTCTGGAACACCAGCTATCAGGTGATGGACAATCGACCGATGCCCCCAAGAAGCTACCAGCTCAGCCTGGACCTTTCCTTTCACCATCCAAATTAATCAACACCTTACTTATGAAAAGTACCCTATCCATTCTTTTACTCCTGCTCGTTGCAGGCCCACCAATCTCTGCCCAGACCATTACCAAACGCATTGTGATCGCCAATGGCGGGCAGTTTGGCAACCCCCAGGATGATGTCAACATCACCCTCTACAACCCGGAAATTGGCACCTACGAAAGTATCGACACCATTCGCACCCAGTCCATACAAGACGTCCTGATCGATGGCCGGAACCTTTATGTAGCCGCTCAGGATTCCATCGTGAAATACGATCTGATATCCGGAACACGCCTGGCAGCCAATGCCTTCGGTGCCCCCAGCACCATCTCCATGAATCTCTATGAAGACTATCTGTTGGTGGGAAACTGGTATGCGCCATTTGGCTGGGTCGGCCCCTACAACAATCATTTCAGGATATTTGACAAACATAGTCTGGCCTTTGTTGATAGTATTCCGGAGATTCATCAGGGAGTCAAAAGTTTTACCGTTCTGGGCGATACCGCCTACCTCAGCCAGAATTATACATCCTCAGCATTCGCTGACTCTGCCGGCTGGATGGTGAAAGTGCATCTACCAAGTCTGAGCTATGTGGATTCGGTAAAGGTGAATGAGAATGGAGAAGACCTGGGAAGGATGATCACCCTGGACGGAATCATATTCGGGCTCAACAGCAAATCCAACACGGTGACCATGTATGATCCTGCCACAGGGATGGTCATGACCGACACCGCCAACGCAGACCTCAATCTGGGAAGCTATGGCTCGAAAGCGAACATTGACCAGACCGGAATCCTTCATACAATCATCGGGGGAAACATAGGGACCTACGACCCGGCAAGTAGATCGGTGATTCAGAATAATATCGTCGATACGGTTGTGACTGCATTTGCTCTGGATACTGTGAACCAGCTGTATTATGTGACGCAGACAGATTTCTTCAGCTACACCGGTGGAGGGATTTATGACTTCAACGGAAATCGGACCGACACGCTTTTGTCTGGCTCAGCGCCTGAGGCAGTTGGAGTTGCCTACAACCAACCTCCGATGGCTACCAATGATACCCTCACCACCCTACTAGGACTCACCCAGGAAACACCAATTCTTGCCAATGATGTCGATCCTGACGGAGATTCCCTGTTCATCCAGTTGGTCAGCTTTACTCAATATTATCTTGATTCCCTGTATGTCGAAAACAACAAACTTATCACCCGAGGTGGTATTGGCGGCATTGGTTATGACACCCTTCTTTATGTCATCTCGGACGAATGGGGCGACACCGATACTGCGGTTGCCTTAATTTTTGTGGATACCCAGTTCGGACTGGAGAATCAGTTTCCTGCTCATCTCATCACGGTGTTCCCCAATCCAGTGATTTCTGATCTCAGGGTTCAGGTTGAAGACACCTGGAAGGGGGACATGCTCCTGCTCAATCTTGAGGGAAAGACACTCCGGAGGATCAACACCCTGCCAGGGGAGGCGGTGACCTTATCCATGGAAGGGCTTCCTTCCGGTATTTACCTTCTTCAGGGAAATAGTCCTGATGGTTTCTGGCAAAAGAAAATTGTGAAGCAATGAACAGTGCTGGATTCACACAAAGGTCACCATGGACGTCACAACGGCCACGACGTACAGGTTGGATTCTTCGGTATCCTCCATTCGTGTTCATTATTAGATCCATCGGTTTCCTCCTTGTTCCAACGCTCACCTTCTCCAATAACCTTGAGCTCGGCCAACTGCATCTCACAGCCCCCAACCAGATTTCCTTTCAGGTTTCGTGGGAGAATAGCTGGTACCTCTCCGACTCGGTTGCACCTGGCAATCATGATGCCGTGTGGGTTTTTGTGAAAGTGCGCGATCAGTCGGGTGGCTGGCTTCATGCTACCCTGGCCACCGATCCCTCGCAGTATCAGGCAAGTCCAGGTATTCACCTGCAGACTGTCTCCGACGGGATGGGGATTTTTGTAAGGAGAAAGCATCATGGAAGTGGAACGATCTCAGGGAGCCTCACCTTACCCCTTGTCCAACCAATCAGTGGATCCGTTTCAGGAATTGAAATCCATGGAGTCGAGATGGTTTATGTACCCGAAACAACCTTTTTCCTGGGCGATGGGGAGCAATTCCATCATTTCCGGCAGCAGGGAAGCAGTGATCCATACGTTGTGGATTCTGAACAAGTGATTGCTTTCTCAGAAATTTCAGTTGGCAATACCGCAGAAGTAGGCGGAGACATTCCTGTGGCATGGCCAAAGGGGTTTGGGCCATTTTACGCCATGAAATACGAGATAACTCAGGAGCAATATGTCGTCTTCCTCAACAGGCTCACCTACGCCCAGCAGGCATCCCGAACGCAGCAATCACCAGATTCTCCTCGTGGTCTCTTTGTGATGTCCACGTTCAATCCTTTCCGAAATGGCATTGTGATCGACCAGCCTGGGATCGCCGGGACAAAAGCCGCCACCTATGCCTGCAATGCCGATGGCGACAACGCGTTTGACGAGCCTGAGGACGGGCAGCCCCGCGCTTGCAATTTTCTTACCTGGCGAGATGTGCTTGCCTATCTCGACTGGACCGGCTTGCGACCCCTGACCGAAATGGAATTTGAAAAGCTATGTCGGGGACCGGAATTGCCGGTAGCGAGAGAATTTGCCTGGGGAACGGCGCAGGTCGTTGATGCAAATACCATTCTCAAGGACGGCACATCGAAAGAACCCGTAAGTGAACATGCCACAACAATAGCAGGACTGGCCAGTCATGGGTATATGGGGCCTTCGGGACCGCTCAGAAATGGATTTGGTGGCCATGACAGCAGCGACCGACTGCAAATCGGCGCAGGATATTACGGCGCCACGGAGCTCAGCGGCAATCTCTGGGAGCCCTGTGTCTCAGTCAGGGCTTCTGGCCTAAGCTTTACCGGGCAGCATGGTGACGGCCTGCTTGACATCCAGGGTGATGCCGATGTGCAGGATTGGCCTCTGACAGACGGTGGAATCCTTCGTGGGGGAGCACATAACAGTGGCATTATTGGCGAATTTCGTGACCTCGCCATTTCCGACAGGTTTTACCACGACCTTCATCCCGATCAACGAAGGAATACCACCGGAGGTAGAGGTGGAAGAAGTGGGGAATAGAGAAATCAGAGGGTATGGGGTATATGATAAAGAAGCCAGGAAAAATGAAGAAAACGAAGTTGGTGATTTGGATTCTCTGTTCCTGCTGGGGTTTACAGGCACAATCGGCTTACACCGGTGGTTCCGGGGATGGCTATGCCCATACCGCGCTGGAGCTGTCCCCAACCTCTCTGGACGGCCGGGAAGTGTTTCCGACCATTCGACTGTATCCAAATCCAGCCTTTCAGGAAGATGTTGTATTCCTGGAGGATATCCCTGTTTCTGAAAAACCGGTGCGGATTGAAGTGCTTTCTCTCACCAGCCAGCTCGTTGACCGGATAACTCTCCAACCGGGTCAGACCTCGGTGCCACTGGCCACTGGATTCTGGCCCAGCGGCACGGTCATCATCAGAGTGGCCCTGGAAGAAAAGATGGGGGTATTTCGTTTACAGATCATCCAAAGACCATGAACAAATATATCGCTTGCTTCCTGCTTTTTCCTTCTCTTTTCCTTGTCTCCTGTGACAACACCATACTGGAACCAATTCCGAAAGACGAATGCGAAAGTGGTATATTCCCTGAGCCTACAGCAGGAAATCACCCTTCCACCCGGATCTGGATCGCGAATGAAGGCAACTTTCAGTGGGGGAATGCCTCGCTGGGCTGGTATGATCCTGTCAATGGCACCTATCTGCCTGATGTGTTTGATTCCATCAATCAGCAGCCACTTGGCGACGTCTTCCAATCGATGGCCTTTTACAACGGGAAGGCTTTTCTAGTGGTGAATAACTCAGGAAAAATCGAGGTGGTGAACCTGGCATCTGGCCAGCGTGAGGCCATCATTACCGGGCTTACTTCACCGCGCTATCTGCTCCCCCTTTCGGCGACAAAAGCATACGTCTCTGATCTCTATGCCAATGCCATCAGTGTCGTAGATCTTCAGTCCAATCAGGTCACTGGCAGCATACCACTGCCAGGCTGGACAGAGCGAATGACCCAGATCGATAGCCTGGCTTTCGTCACCAATGTAAAAACCGAATACCTCTATCTGATTAACATCCATGATGATGGGGTCTTGGACAGCATCAACGTAGGTCTGGGAAGTTCACAGGTCGTCCGGGATGCAGATGGGATGCTCTGGGTGGGCTGCGATGGCGATCCCCTGAATCAGCAGGGTGGCCAGCTGGTCAGGGTCAATCCTCAAACCCGACAAGTGACGGCACGATATGAATTTCCTCATAACGAGCGCCCCTCCCGCCTAACAACCGGACCCGAGGGTCGCCACCTGTACTACCTTAATGACGGATGTTTTGTCGTACCGATTGACCGGGATTCCCTACCGGAGTGTCCGATTATCCCCTCGGAAGGCGGCTTGTTTTACGGCCTCGGCATTGACCCGAATAATGGTGACATCTATGTTTCAGATGCCATCGACTATGTTCAGCGCGGGATAATCCTGAGGTACGATAAGTCAGGAAAATTCCTTGGGGAATTTCTGGCCGGGTTGATTCCGGGAGGATTTGGATTTGAGTAGCTTGGAAAGGTATGTCCATCTGTTCAAATTCCCTACTTATTCATCTTCCGATACAATGTCGTGCGACCCAGGTCGAGTTCACGTGCAGCACAAGAAATATGACCGTTATGCTTGTCGATGGCTTTTTGACTCGCCTCCCTCTCTACATCTTCGAAATTGGAATCCTTCCCCTCACGTATAGATTCAACTGCTTCTGGATAAAATGACGGCAGCAGGAAATTCATATCCAGCAGGACAAGCGCAGGGGAACTTTCTGACAGGCGGCACTCAATCTCATGCGGATGGTGACCAGGGTCAAAAGTAAGGTGATGAACAGATGCGAAACCCGAAGGAACTGTTGCATTCTTTCTGCGATTTGCAATTTTGACAGATTTATCAGACGAAATCCAGACTTGTGCGGTTGTTTGTGTCTTTTCCCATCCCGTTTGATTTTTTTCCTACCTTCGTACAAAGTCAAATTCCCAAGCACGGTCCATCAAATGAATCGCCTCCTATCTCAGGTCATTGTGAGTATGCCTGCCTGGCTGATGGCCAGCCTGATAGTCCTGGGCGGTTTTCGTCTGCCAGATTCCCCGCACTCCCCTCCTACCCTTCGACTAGAAACCACCATTACCGGAAACATTCGGCCCAAAAGCATCGGTCATTCGGGCACAGGGCGCTTCTTTGCACAGAATATGATGTATCGCCACAGTGTTACTGTGTATGACCGGAATTATGCCCTGATTAAAACCATTCCTGATCGGATCGATTTCAGTGAATGGAACCACCCTATCTACAGACAGAAGGCAGAAGGGTCCCCGGTAGAAATCGCGTTCTCGGGTAATGGCTCCACCGCATGGGTATCAAATTTCAAAATGATGGGGCCGGAATTCAATCATCCGGGACAGGACCACTGTGCGATTTCCAGCGATTACGATCCTGGATTTGTGTACCAAATCAATACACGTACCCTAAACCTGGAACGGGTGATCGAAGTTGGGTGCGTCCCAAAATTTCTCCTCGTCACCCCCGATGACCGCCACCTAATTGTCTC
>CAZLKP010000286.1:0-6557 GCA_964560095.1 uncultured Bacteroidia bacterium | reverse complement strand
GTTTCATCAAAATGTGGTTGATGCCATCATGAAAGGGCTGAAGTGGGAGAGCGAAGGGCTCATTGACCTGGCTGTCAATGTCGAGCACACGCGAGGGGTAGGCCGCCCGGCACCATACATGATTTTTTATATCATGCAGCAGCTTGGTATTCACCGTGTGCAGCAGGTGCTAAAGGTGGGAGATACTCCCTCCGACCTGCTATCCGGCTGGAACGCCGGTTGCGGAGCCAATATCGGCGTACTCAGTGGTGCCAATCCCATTGAAGTGCTTGGTAAATATCATCATTCCCACATTCTCCCCGATGTTTCGGCTATTCCCGAAGTACTCGAACGAGAATACTGAGAGGCTCTGATTATCCTTGTCTGAAGACGAATGCGCTCACCCACACAGATCGGCACCTGGCTCCAGCGACAACCCGGCTGGCTGTTTTCATTGTATGCCATGCTGGCAGCTTTTCTCACCTACTGCAGCATGTATGCTTTTCGCAAGCCTTTCACGGCTGGCGAATATGCCGATCTGGAACTGTGGGGCGTGGATTACAAAATTCTGTTGATCACAACTCAGGTGATCGGTTACATGCTGTCCAAATTTCTGGGAATCAGGGTGGTCTCTGAAATGACTCCAGAGAAGCGGATTCGCAGTATTCTCTTTCTGATTGGAATCGCCTGGATGGCCCTCCTACTACTGGGCGCAGTTCCCTATCCCTACAATTTCGTGGTGATGTTTTTCAATGGGTTGCCGCTGGGAATGATCTGGGGAATCGTGTTTAGCTTTCTCGAAGGCAGGCGAAACACGGAGCTCCTGGGGGCAGGAATGAGTGCCAGTTTTATCGTGTCTTCAGGGGTGGTGAAATCTGCAGGAAAATATCTGGTCACTCTGGGGGTGGCTGAATTCTGGATGCCCTTTTTTACGGGTTTGCTATTTGTGCCGCTGCTGTTTCTCGGAGTATGGATGCTCAGACATATTCCTGCTCCGACTGCGGAGGACGAAGCCCTGAGAACGGCACGCGTGCCGATGGACAGGAAAGCCCGACGGATCTTTTGGCGCACATTCGCCCCGGGAATTGTGTTGGTGGTGCTGATTTATATTGCGCTCACCATTTTTCGTGACCTTCGCGACAATTTTGCCGTAGAGCTGTGGGCAGCGCTTGGCTATGGCGATCAGCCAGAGATCCTGGCAGTGGCGGAAATTCCGATTGCTGTGACCGTGCTGATCATCATTGGCTCAATGATCGGCATTCGCAATAATCGGGTTGCCTTTTATGCCAATCACGGCATCATTCTCCTGGGAGGCGTGCTGCTTCTGGTTACCACTTGGGGATACAATCAGGGTTGGCTGGATCCCGCTGCCTGGATGATCCTGGCCGGATTTGGGATGTACCTTTCCTACATCGCCTACCACACCATGTTGTTTGAGCGCTGGATCGCCCTGTTTCGTGTGCGCAGCAACATCGGGTTTCTCATGTATGTCGCAGATGCTTTTGGATATCTGGGAAGTGTAGGCATTCTGTTTTACAAAAATTTTGACTTAGCCCTTGTCAGCTGGCTCTCCTTCTTTAACCTAACAGCCTATATCAGCGGCTCCATCACGATCCTCTTTGGCCTGGGTACCATTCTGTATTTTCTTCAGAAAGAAAAAATAACTGTGCCCGAAGCTACGTCTGTGACATGATTTACTCTCTATACCTCAAGCCATGAAGTTATCTTCTGTTTTGTTTGCCATTCTGATCATTGTCTCTCCTGTCATCCTCCATGCTCAAAAGCCCTACCGGATTGCTTTGTTGGGGTGTCATCGGCAGTTTGAACCAGCGCCTGCCCTGGTGAGGTATGTGGAGGCAGAGCCTGATCTGTGTATCTGGGTTGGGGACAATATTTATGCGGATACCCAGACCGATCCGGGTCACCTGCAGGCCTGCTATGATGCGCTGGCTGCCAAGCCGGCCTTTCAGCAGCTCATGGAATTGGCCCCCTACCTGGCTACCTGGGATGACCATGATTTTGGTGACAACAATGAGTGGAAAGATTACCCGCTAAAGGAACAAAGCCGCGAAATGTTTCGCGCATTCTGGCACCTGGAAGACAAGATTCCCGCAGACAGAGAAGGGGTGTTTTACTCGGAGGTGCATGAGGTGGGAGATATAACCATGCAGGTGATCATGCTGGATGTGCGTTATCACCGAGATGAGCCTGGAGAGGAGAGTGATGTGCTGGGTGAAGGTCAGTGGGAATGGCTGGAAGATGAATTGGACAGGGAGGCTGACCTTCGCCTGATTGTTTCTGGCACGCAGGTCCTGCTGAATAAAGATGCCGGGTCTGAGACCTGGGATCAGTACCCGCAGGCCAGGAGGCGTCTGTTTGAAATGATTCGGAAGCATCAGGCAGAGGGAGTCCTGTTTATCACCGGAGATCAGCACTATGGCGAGGTGTGCAGACAGGATGGAGGCCTACCTTATGATGCGGTAGAGCTGCAATTTGCAGGGATCAATCAAACCGAAGCCCCGGAATACAACCCGCTGCGGGTAGTGAAAGCAGCTACCAGTCTGCACAGCTATGCGATCATCGACCTATATCCTGAGCCTTCCGATTCGGACATTCCCCACCTGCTCTTCCGCGTAATGGATGCCCAGACCAACCTGCCCGAATTCGAGTATCGGCTCAATCTATCCGATTTGCAAGTACAACTGAATGTTTCGAAGGACACAGTCTTTGCCACATCGCATGAGGTTATACTCCGTCATCGCTATCCGGATCTGGACATCCGCTACACCACAGATGGAAGCGACCCGATGGCTACATCCATGATTTATGAGAAGCCTGTTCACATCACCGAAAGCACCATGATTTCTGCCCGGCTGTTCGACGCTGCAGGCATTCCCGTGAGCCGGGTATTCAAACAGCGCTATGAGCAACTGGAGGAATGGTCTGCAGTCAGCAAGCCAGAACTGTCTTCTGGACTTCGGTTTGAATACATCGAAGGCATGTTTGAGCAATTGCCGGACTTTACAGCGGCTGACCCAGGTCAAGTGGGCATCGCCCATTCCTTTGATGTGTCAGGCTTTCCGGCAGAGGATCATTTTGCTGTTCGCTATTCAGGTTATATCCGCATTCCGGAAAGCGGCCTTTACACCTTTCATCTCACTTCTGATGATGGTTCTGCTTTGTACCTCCATGGGAAAATGCTCGTGAATAACGATGGGTCGCATAGCAGGCGCACACGAAGTGGCCAGGCTCGCCTCGAGGCAGGATTACACCCGATTGAGATCAGGTATTTTGAGGACTATTCCGGCGAATGGCTGAATCTGGAGGTCACCGGCACGCAAAAAGCTTCTGGCGAAGCGTTGTTTTCATGGTTTTCTCACAAGTAAAAATGTTTCATCTGGTGAAAATTGTAGTATTCGCTTAATGCGAGTTTCAGCCGAATATTACGTTACGATAATCATGTGAAAACATTCCCGTAACCAAGGTATTTTCTAGAGCTGCTGTATGCAATACCCGTCATGCCAGAGCCTAAAAATAGCAAACGAATGTTTAGAGCAAAAGGTTGCTTGGATGCATGCGAATTTTCTTCCGTGGGCAGATCTTTTTATTTTTCAGATAAAGCCATAAAGAGAATGGATTTCAAGAGGGAAATTTTTCATGAAAGCCTCAACGAAATTTTACTCTGAGTTAATTTTCTTGAATGATCTTTCGCGAAAATTAACCTATTAACTCCGCTTTCATGAACGTAACAATCTTTACCAGAATTATTTTGGGATGGTTCTGCGGTTTGGCTCTGATGTTTTCGGGATCTCTTCTGGCACAGACGGTTACCGTCTCGGGAGAAGTTTCTGATCCTTCAGGTATTGCCCTCGCAGGTGTGTCCATTGCTGAAAAGGGAACGAACAACGGTGCCATCTCCAATGAGCAGGGACGGTTTTCGCTCGTCCTACAGGGCGAATCTGCTGTTCTTGTGTTTAGCTATTATGGATACGAGCAGCAGGAAATTTCCCTGGAGGGGATTACTGAGATCTCCGTCCAGATGACAGAAGAAGTCCAGCAACTGGACGAAGTCGTTATCACAGGATATGGCTCGCAGGAATACGCCGATGTGACCGGCTCAATCGTCAAAGTGAAAGGCGACGAACTGGAAAATCTTCCCGTATCCAGTGCCACACAGGCACTTCAGGGAAGAGCGCCAGGCGTTCAAATTGTGAGAAACGGTGGCGCTCCCGGTAATACCGGCTCTATCCGTGTGCGTGGAACCGGCACTGTCAACAACGCTGATCCGCTCATCGTTGTGGATGGAGTGCCCCTTGGGATTGGAAGCTCGCTCAACGACATCAACCCCAACGACATTGAGTCGATTGAGGTGCTGAAAGATGCTTCAGCTGCTGCGATTTATGGAAACAGAGGTGCCAACGGTGTCGTGATCGTGACAACCAAAAGCGGCAAATTCAACCAACCGCTTCAATTCAAACTGAGTGCCTATGCCGGTACCAGCAATCCGGTCAAAACACTGGATGTCCTGGATGCTCCGACGCTGGCTGAGCTTCGCCGGGAAGCCTTTACCAATGACGGCGACCCGGTCATTCCGGTTTGGCGTGCCGATACGCTGCAGGAATTCAAGCAGCAACGCACCAATTGGCAGGAAGAACTCCTGGGGACAGGAGTGACACAGAATTACGACTTTTCTCTGAGCGGTGGCAGTGCCCGATCCACCTACTACTTCTCTGGCGGATACTACTCCGAAGAAGGGATGATCCGGAATTCCAACTTCGATCGTTTCACTGTTCGACTGAACTCTACCCACAACATCACCAACTGGTTGTCAGTGGGGGAAAACCTGACCATTGTTCGCCAGACCGGGAAAAACTTCAACACCACATCTGCACAGAGTGGCCTGCTCTGGAGTGCCATTCGCTTTCATCCCAGCCTGCCGGTAACCGTTTCTGCTGATGACCCGATTTCGGGCCACGAAACCGGAGACTATGGCTCATCTGCACTGGCTCCCTTTGGTAGTCAGTTTGGAGACATCAATAATCCCATTTTCACTGTTGATACCGAAGACAGCCGCACAAACCGTACACGCCTGCTGGGAAATGTATTTGCTGCCATTAATCTCACAGACGCGTTGAGCCTGAGAGGAAACTTTGCTGTCAATGGCGGCATTACAGATGTCTATGATTTTGACATCATCATTGACCGCCAGATCCGGACCCGCTCGCGTAACAACCTCACCCGCCAATACAGCGAGGCGTATTCGCTGTTGGCTGAATACTTTTTGAATTACAACAAGCAGTTTGGTGATCACAAGATCGATTTTGTTGCCGGTACCTCTACCCAGACCTTCCAGTCTGAGTTTTTCAGCGCCCAAAAGCGCGACTTCTCCAACGAAGATAGTGTGCAGCGCTACTTTGACAACGGGTCCAATCTTCGCTCCATCAATGGTGATGCTGCTGAGGATGCCTTGCGATCGGCTTTCACCCGATTGAACTATAACTATGGCGATCGCTACCTGCTCACGGCGACCTTCCGGGCCGACGGCAACTCGAAATTTGCTCCTGGCAACAAGTGGGGATACTTTCCCGGGGTTTCGGCTGGATGGCGGGTGTCCAATGAGCCATTTTTTAACAATGAAGGGTTTATTTCCAACCTGAAAGTCACTGCCGGCTGGGGACAGCTGGGAAGTGATGGAGGCGTAAGTAGCCTTCAGTATCTCGCGCTGATCAACCAGGGGTCTCGCTATTCCTTTGGTGGAAGTGAAGTTGTAGGGGCCTACCAGAGCCGGATTCCCAATGAAAATATCAGCTGGGAAACAGCCGAATTGCTTGACTTTGGTCTGAACATCGGTGTCATGGACAATGCTCTCCTCCTGGATCTCTCCTACTTCATTAAGAACACCCGTGACATGCTCCTGGCTCCTCCGACAGTTGGAACCATCGGAAATGCCTCTGTGCCGGATCAGAATGTAGGAGAAATGAGAAACCAGGGACTGGAGACTCAGTTGACCTACCGAAAGCTCACTGGGGCATTCACTTACAGCATCAGCGCCAATGCTACTTTTATCACCAATGAAGTGACCCGCCTGTTTGAAGGAAGCTCTCTTCAATCTCAGACCTATGGTCGCCCGAATCAGGAGATTTCCAGAACCTTCGAAGGAGAGCCATTGGCGACATTTTACGGTTGGAGAACAGATGGCCTGTACCAGACGGCAGAAGAGGTCCAGAATGATCCCAACATTGCCAATGATCCCCGCAAAGGTGTCGGACTCATTCAGCCTGGTGACGTAAGATTCCTCGACCTCAATGCTGATGGAATTATAGATGATCAGGACCGCACAATCATCGGGAGTCCACACCCTGCCATGACCTACGGTGTGAATGGAAACTTCTCCTGGAAGGGATTTGATCTCAACCTGTTTTTCCTGGGTGTGGCAGGCGTAGAAATCTACAACGCCGACAGGATGCAGGGCATAGACCCGACCTACCCGTTCAACATGTATGCTGAGACGGTGGACCGCTGGAACGGTCAGGGAACAAGCAACAGCATTCCCCGCATGACCAACAACCGCGACAACC
>CAZLKP010000285.1:0-6589 GCA_964560095.1 uncultured Bacteroidia bacterium | reverse complement strand
GTCCATAAAGTCGATGGTTTGCTCGTCGACCGCATCAATCAGGAGCTCTCGCCCGTATTTGCGCGTTTCAAAATTCAACCGTTTCATGGAGAACAAGATAGGAAACGCAGCAGGAAAAGAAGGTATAGCGACCCTTTACGTTTCGGGTCGGATTTCCGGAAGATCAGGCATCCAATTGCACCCCTGCGGCAAGTCCACCCAGAGGGCAAGAAGGGGAGCAAAATCTGGTGGGCTTTGCGCCCTCACTTGTTTAGGAAAACGAACGGCCTCAAGGCAGCCTCATTTTTTTTCTAACTAAAACGAAATCTCCGATAACGGCACCCTGTGTTCGATCCGCTGGTTGCCGTTGATGTCCCAGATTTCCATTTTGACCACAGGCTGCTTTCCAAGGTCAAGCGTGAGCAATCCAAAGTGATTGTCCATGATGGGACCCTCAATGCGATTGCGATTGGGCGTGGCAAAAAGCCAGGTGGAGGACAGGCCGCTGGCGGTCACATCGTAGATGGGGTAGAGGTTTTCTTCCTCCATTTTGGAGATCTCGGCATAGTGTACGTCTCCGCTGATGAAGATCACGCCGTTGGCCCGATTGCGGCGAATGAGTTCCAGAAAGCGTTCGCGCTCGTGCGGGAAATTGGCCCAGGCTTCGTAGCTATTGAACTCGATTCCAAACTGTGTGCTGGAGCCAATGATGCGCACATCTGCCGGTTTGGCCAGCTCTGCATCCAGCCACGCCCATTGTACCTCTCCCAGAAGGGTAGAGTCATCCGTGTGGTGAGGGATGTAGTCGAGGCCATAGAAATAGCGGCGATCGTTATCCAAGCTGCCGTCGTATTCGAGGAGATCATCGCGAAACGTACGGGTGTCGAGCAGAATCACCTGGATGGTTTTGCCGCCGGCTTCGTAGGTGTAGGCGGTATAAATGCCGGGGCGCTCGCGACGTTCGGAGTCAGCGGGTTCTTCCCAGACCTTCAGGAAAATTTCTTTGGACTGCTCTTTTTCCGGATAATGCCGTCCCGAATCATTCCAGCCGTAGTCGTGGTCATCCCAGGTAGCAATGATCGGAGTGCTGGTCTTGAGGGCCTGGAAAGACTCTTTTTGCGTAAGGCGATCATATCTGGCCTGAAGCGAGTCCATGTTGTGGGTATCGCCGTAGATATTGTCTCCGAGAAAGATGAACAGGTCCGGAGTTTGCTTCACCACTTCGTGGAAGATGGGCAGGGGGTGGTCCTGATGCCCACAGGAGCCAAAAGCGATCTTGAAAGAAGGGGCTATATCTTGGGATTCACCAGATGATGTGCCCGGGTCACAGGCTGCGAGGAAAGTGATGGTTGCCAGCAGCAGAGAGGGGAGACATGATTTCATACAGCAGAATATTTAGGACAAAAGTATGGGATGGGTGTTATGAGAGAGTAAAAAAGGTATAATCGTTTGGGGACATCGCTTTGATGCAGGAATAAAAAAATCAGTCCGGAGATGGCTCCGGACCAATGGATATGTACGAGCGAAGCGTCGAATGCCCACTATTCACGCTTTTCGATGGCTTTCACATAGTGGGTCTGCTGGATTCATCTGCCCAGATCAATTTGTTGCAGTCCTGAGCATAACCGTGTTCCAGGAAAAGGCTAGTCAGAAACACTGGGATGAGGAGGAGGCTTTTTTGCATGGGGGGTCGGATTTTGAAGATTTAATACAGGTAAAAAATATACCATTTTCCCAGGACACATTCTTTATTCATGGAGTACTTCAGAGATTTACTCTGTTACCGCCAGGTCACAGGAGCGATTTCCGGTATTTGTCGGAAAGCAGGAGGAATATGCCTGAGGACAGAGGACTGAAGCTCCCTGAGCAGCCGATCTTTGGTAAAATGCTGATGAACCACCAAACTGATTTCCCGAACAGGTTGGGGATCGCGGAACGAAACGACATAAGGAGCATCAACTGCCTTATGAAATGCCAGCTGGGGAATGAGGGTATATCCGGATACCTGCTGAACGATGTTTTTCAAGGTTTCAATGCTACCTCCTTCCATGAGCAACCCCCGATCCTGATCGGAGGAGGAAACGCCACAAATGTTAAGCATTTGGTTGCGAAAGCAGTGGCCCTTTTGCAACAGCCATATATCCCTGGAATCCAACTGCTCTGCCGAAACAGATTCTTTGGACAACAGATCATGATTGGTATCAGCGTAAATCAAAAATGGCTCATAAAATAGGGGGATTTCACGAATCTCAGATTCATTGAGCGGTGTAGCCAGAAGTCCGAGATCTAACTCCTTGTTCCTGAGCTGATTGATGATGTCTTCACTTTGCAGCTCCTCAATCCTGAGTTTGGTGTGGGGGTTGCGGCCAAGAAAATCTCTGATGAACAAAGGCAGGAGATTGGGAGCCAGGGTGGGAATGATCCCCAGCCGAAATTCGCCTTCCATCTGATTTCTATCCTCTGCTACGAGCTGTTCCAGCTCTTCTACCCCCTTCAGGATGTTTCTGGCTTTTCGGATAAATACTTCCCCCAAAGGAGTAGGACAAATGGGTTGGCTTCCCCTGTCAAAGAGAATGGTCGATATCTCTGCCTCCAGCTTTTTCACCTGAAGGGTCAGAGTAGGCTGGGTCACAAAGCAACTCTCTGCTGCTTTTACAAATTGTCTGTGGGTATCAAGAGCGATGACGTACCTCAGTTGCTGAATTGTCATATAGATAAAATCAATGTGCGAAACAAATATATCAATTTGAATAATACTCAAATCATGCTTTTTTTGTCAAGGTCAGATTTAATCGGTGAAGGATTGGGATTAGGCAAATGATTTATCGCATCCATTTATTACAGGAGTTTTTCCAACTTACCAGGTGATCTGTCCGGGAAACAATCATAGGTTTTCATATTCTTTGTTAGAAGCTGGAATTACCCCCCGGAATACGAACACAAATCTGTCAGGAAGCGAATAGCAAACGACTTCCATATAACAAACCGTAATATCACAACAAGAATGAAGTCAATGGACAACGGAACCGGAAAATGCCCCGTCATGCACGGTGGAAACACCTCCTCAGGAACCAACGATAAACACTGGTGGCCCAATTCGCTCAACCTGGACATCCTGCACCAGCATGACTCCAAGACCAACCCGATGGGCGAAGATTTTAACTACCGTGTGGCGGTCAAATCGCTTGATGTAGATGCATTGAAAGCAGACCTCCATGCAGTCATGACAGACAGCCAGGACTGGTGGCCAGCCGACTGGGGGCACTACGGTGGCCTGATGATCCGGATGGCCTGGCACGCTGCCGGAACTTATAGAATTTCAGATGGACGTGGCGGAGCTGGTACTGGCAACCTCCGTTTCGCTCCCCTCAATTCCTGGCCTGACAACACCAGTCTTGATAAAGCCAGACGTCTGTTGTGGCCAGTGAAGAAAAAATACGGCAATCAGCTCAGTTGGGCAGACCTGTTTATCCTCGCTGGAAATATCGCCTACGAAAGTATGGGGCTGAAGACCTTTGGCTTTTCTTTTGGCAGGGAGGACATCTGGCATCCGGAGAAAGACGTCTACTGGGGGGCTGAAAAAGAATGGCTGGCACCCAGCGATGAGCGTTATGACGACGTTGAGGATGCTTCCACGATGGAAAACCCACTGGCAGCTGTTCAGATGGGATTAATCTATGTGAATCCGGAAGGGGTCAATGGAAAACCTGATCCGCTCAAAACTGCAGACCATGTCCGTGAGACCTTCGCCAGAATGGCGATGAATGACGAGGAGACCGCTGCCTTGACAGCTGGCGGACACACCGTCGGAAAGACTCACGGCAATGGTGATGCCACCAAATTAGGACCTGAGCCGGAAGCGGCTCCGATTGAAGCACAGGGATTTGGATGGGCCAATCCCGGAAATACCGGCGTGGGAAGATATGCTGTCACCAGTGGCATTGAAGGAGCCTGGACCAAGGAGCCCACCAAATGGGATAATGGCTATTTCGAGATGCTATTTGGCCACGAGTGGGAGCTGAAGAAAAGCCCGGCTGGTGCCTGGCAATGGGAACCGGTTGATATCAAAGAAGAAGATAAGCCGGTCGATGTAGAAGATCCTTCCATCCGCCACAACCCCATCATGACCGACGCGGATATGGCCATGAAGATGGATCCTGTCTATCGTGACATCTGCCTGAAGTTTCAGCAGGATCATGAATATTTCTCCGAAACCTTTGCCCGTGCCTGGTTCAAACTGACCCACAGAGACATGGGACCGAAAACCCGCTACATCGGTCCTGATGTGCCTGACGAAGATCTGATCTGGCAGGATCCTGTGCCTGCTGGCAATAGCGACTACGATGTGGAGGCAGTCAAAGCGAAAATTGCAGCTACAGGATTGTCCATTGCTGACATGGTATCGACTGCATGGGACAGCGCACGCACCTTCAGAGGGTCAGATATGAGAGGAGGAGCCAACGGGGCTCGAATTCGCCTGGCTCCACAAAATACCTGGGAAGCCAACGAGCCTGTTAAGCTCGAGAAGATTCTGGGAATTCTGACACCAATCGCAGAAGAGTTTGGTGTGAGCATCGCAGACGTGATTGTGCTGGCTGGGACGGTTGGTGTAGAAAAAGCTGCTGCCGCTGCGGGCGTGGAAGTGGAAGTCCCCTTTAGCCCAGGTAGAGGAGATGCCACTGCTGAAATGACAGATGCAGATTCATTCGAACCGCTAGAGCCGGTGGCAGATGGTTTCAGAAACTACCTGAAAAAGGATTACGTCGTGACTCCGGAAGAGTTGATGTTGGATCGTGCCCAGCTCCTGGGACTTACTGCCGCAGAAATGACAGTCCTCGTCGGTGGCATGCGGGTTATGGGTACCAATTTTGGTGGAACTCCTCACGGGGTATTCACAGAAAATGTTGGAGCTCTGTCCAACGACTTTTTCGTCACCTTGACAGATATGTCGTACAACTGGATCCCAACTGGAAGCAATTCCTACGAGATTCGTGACCGGAAGACAAACGAGGTGCGATATACCGCTACTCGTGCAGACCTTGTATTCGGATCTAACTCCATCCTGCGTGCCTATGTTGAGGTGTATGCCCAGGATGACAACAAGGAGAAATTTGTCCGTGACTTCGTGAAAGCCTGGACCAAAGTCATGAATGCGGACAGATTTGATCTGGACTGATTCTCTGGAGAATCTCAGACGTACAAAAAAGGAGGCTGTCTCAAAAGGGGCAGCCTTTTCTTTTTCAAAGGATTCAATGGACTGTGAAGGGAGAAATGGCTACATTCTCTCATGAATTGCTCACATGATCACTTGTATAAGCCCTATCATCCAGGCCAGTCGAGTTTCCTACCTCCGAGCCTGGATTCTTTGATAGCTCCTGGGCACCCGGTTTGTGTAGTCAATGACATTGTAGACTGGGTAGACCTTCGGCTATTATTGGATCAGTATTCGGGAGGTGGTAGTACGAGGATCAGCAGAAGAAACTGCAGGGGAGGAACAGCTACTCAAAGACCGACCCCGATGCGACGTTCATGCCCATGAAGGAAGATCACATGAAAAACGGGCAGCTCAAGCCTGGCTACAACCTTCAGCTGAGCACCAACAATCAGTTCATTGCCCACCTCACTATACATCCCAACCCGACTGGCACCCTCACCCTGATCCCCCATCTCGAAAGTTTTGAAGCTGCCTATGAGCAACTTCCTGATCAAATCTGCGCTGACTCCGGCTACGGATCAGAGCAGAACGATGAATACCTCCAAACCAAAGGAATCGAGGCTTTTGTCAAGTACAACTACTTCCATTGGCAGCAGAAGTGCTTATTTGCCAAAAAGAATCCTTTCCATCCCAGCCAGCTCCATTACCATGCCGAGGAAGACTATTACGTCTGTCCGATGGGCCAGCGAATGGAAAAAGCCTACCAAAGCACCCGAAGTTCAGCCAACCAATACCAACAGACCTTTCATGTATCCAAAGCCCCAACCTGTCAGGGCTGCCCGACCAGAAATCAATGTCACCAAGGCAAGGGAAATCGCCAAATACAAATCAATCACCGGCTCAATCAGTATCGCGAAGCGGCCAAAGAATTACTCAACTCTCCCAGAGGCATAGATCAGCGTAAAAAAAAGCCGCAGGAAGTCGAGGCAACCTTTGGAATCATGAAGCAAAATCATGGCATGAGGCGCTTGCTCCTTCTGAGGAGTTGACAAAGTCGAAATAGAAGTAGGCCTCCATGCTCTGGCCCATAACTTACGCGAGCTCAGCAGGAAAAATGCTCAAAAAACCGATGAGAGCCAGAAAAACTCCATGGTAGAGGCCTGAGAAGGGCTTCCATGAATAGCCAAACCGAAAAGCCCACCGATAACCAAAAGTCTTTTAAGAGCTCTCTTGATCGGACATGAATAAAAAAAGAGGCTGTCTCTACTTATGAGATAGCCTCTTTGTTGAAGTGGCGCAGGGGAGAATCGAACTCCCGACCTTCCCGATGTGATCGGGACGCTCTCACCTTCTGAGCTACCGAATGCAAAAAAACCAGCCTGATACAGACTGGTTTCGCCAAGTGGCGCAGGGGAGAATCGAACTCCCGACCTTCCCGATGTGATCGGGACGCTC
>CAZLKP010000284.1:0-6614 GCA_964560095.1 uncultured Bacteroidia bacterium | reverse complement strand
GGAGCCTATCGGTCGGGCATTGATGACCGAATACCTCTTTCCGTTTGAAATGATCTCCGTGATCCTTATCGCAGCCCTCATAGGTGCGATTCTCGTTGCCCGCCGTTACACACACCAGGAAGGCTGATTTCTTCTGATTCCAATACCATCGACCCTATATGGATTTCCTCACGCCAAACTTGTTCTCCTATCTGACGGTTGCAACCGTGATGTTTGCGCTGGGCACTATCGGTGTGCTTACCCGCCGCAACGGTATCGTCGTCTTCATGTGCATTGAGCTGATGCTCAACGCTGTGAATCTGGTATTGATTTCATTTTCCCGGCTCCACAACGATGAGGCAGGCTCCATGATGGTCTTTTTTGTGATGTGTGTGGCCGCAGCAGAGGCTGTGATTGGCCTCGCCATTATCATTGCCCTGTTTCGAAATAAACAGGATATCGATATCAACAACGTCAACATTTTTAAGTGGTAAGCCTCAGGGCCTTCCGAATCAGCAACCCACTCGCTCATGGACTCATTGTTACCTCTGGTCGTACTGCTTCCACTTATCGGTTTTGCCATCATTGGCCTCGGCGGCTATCTGTCGGCAGCATTCCGAACCAATGAAACCTTCATCGGGATTTTGGCAACCCTGTTTGTGGGTGTGCCATTTCTGATCATCGCCACCGCCTTCTTTCAATACGATGGGCAGCCCCTTCAGATGAGCCTGTTCAGCTGGATGCAGGCTGGTGACCTGTCCATCGACTTTTCTTACGAATTTGATCAGTTGTCCCTGCTCATGGGCATGATTGTGACTGGAGTAGGCTCCCTGATTCATATTTATTCGATTGGGTACATGCACGGCGATGCTGGCTACTATCGCTACTTTGCCTATCTCAACTTGTTCATCTTTGCGATGAACAATCTGATTTTGGGAGACAATTTCGTCGTGATGTTTTTGGGGTGGGAAGGCGTAGGGCTATGTTCCTACCTGCTGATCGGATTTTGGTTTCAGGATATGGCGAAAGCCCAGGCCGCTCAAAAAGCATTTATTGCCAACAGAATCGGTGACTTTGCCATGATCATTGCCATGATTATGGTGTTCAACATCACTGGAAGCCTACATTTTTCTGACCTCAACTCCGCTGCTGCCGCAGGTGGGCTCACAGATCAGGCCTTCTGGCTGGGTCTGCTGATTTTCATAGCGGCTACAGGCAAATCAGCTCAGATTCCGCTGTTTGTCTGGTTGCCAGATGCCATGGCGGGTCCTACGCCGGTGTCAGCCCTTATCCACGCCGCCACGATGGTGACTTCGGGCGTTTATCTCATTGCGAGGCTGCATCCGGTATTTACTGCCTCTCCTGAGGTCATGGCCATCATGTTGGTGGTCGCCGGGCTCACAGCCATCATCGCAGCGCTCACCGCCCTGGCTCAAAACGACATCAAGAAGGTGCTGGCCTATTCCACGGTCTCTCAACTGGGATTTATGTTCATGGCCCTGGGAGCAGGAGCCTACACAGCTGCGATTTTCCATGTGATGACCCATGCTTTCTTTAAGGCCTGTCTGTTCCTGGGCGCTGGATCTGTGATTCATGCCATGGAGCACATGCACACCGTTCAGGATCCGCAGGATATCCGGTCTATGGGGGGATTGAGGAAATTCATGCCGGCAACCGGCACGACATTCTGGGTCTCCACCCTGGCTATCTCGGGCATCATTCCCCTGGCCGGGTTCTTCTCCAAGGATGAGATTCTTACCAGCATTTTCCTCTTTGATACCAGTGCCTTCAGCCTGTACAAAGTGGTGTGGTTTGTGGCGATGATTACAGCCGTTCTCACTGCCCTGTACATGACCCGCTTGGCCATGCTCACGTTTGAGGGCAACGTGCGCTTTCCCAAGGAAAAGAAACCGCATGAAAGCCCTTCTGTGATGACTATTCCTTTGTGGGTTTTGGCCGCCCTGGCTCTCGTCGGTGGCTTTGTTGGCTTGCCTTATATCATCGGACATGGAGAATATCATCTGCTGAATCACTGGTTGGAGCCCGTGATCACCAACAGCCCCACCTTTGAAGCCAATGCCACTCCTGCCACGGAATCGATCCTGATTGGCTTGTCCACCCTGCTCGCTATCGGGTCTGTGCTGTGGGCACGGAGTTTCTACCGCAAGCATGACCTGGCGGCAGAACTGAAGCTGAGCAACGCATTCGGAAAGTTTTTCACCATCATGGAAGGCAAATTCTTCTTTGATGAGATCTACAATACCATATTGCTGAAGCCTTTCATGAATATCGGCAGGCGATTCCTGAGTTGGTTTGATCATTCTGTAGTGGATGGTGCTGTGAATGGCACCGGGGTCGTCGTGAGCGGAATCGGAGAAACCTTCCGTCGCCTCCAGTCCGGCGTCATCTCCAACTACATGCTTATCGTAGCAGCTGGCGTAGTGCTGATGCTTGGGTATTTGTTGCTGGGGTAGAGGAATATCAAATCAGGAACAGAGAGGAGGGCGTTTTTTGTTCTTGGGGGCACCTACCCCTGCTCCCGGGCACTGCTTGGGGATTCTCATTCACCCCTCAGCGGTGGCTTTTGAGTCGGCCAAGTGTTTGAGGGCTTCTTCGCTGGCTGAGACGCAGATCCCAATTCATCGGAGGCCTCCAAAATTATATTGCTGACGAGCAAATACTATTTTTTCAAACAGTGTCTATGATTCCTGCTGTTGAGGCAGTCGGATCACAAATTCAGTTCCCCCGTTTTTGGGCGAGGCCACCTCAATGGTTCCACCGTGTTTTTCGATGATCCCAAAGCTGATTGACAGGCCGAGCCCTGTGCCCTGCCCGACATCTTTTGTTGTGAAAAATGGGTCAAAAATACGCGAAAGCATGTTTTCGGGAATGCCCGCTCCGGTATCCCGGATTCGGATCTCCACGCCGGGATTTCCCTGAAAATCCACTTCCTGGGTTTGTATGTACAAGTCGCCGATTTTCTCCCGTGTGGTTTTTGCACCTGGCCCAGCCTGCTCTTCCATGGCTTCTACCGCATTGCTCACAATGTTCATAAACACCTGATTGAGCTTGCCGGGCATGCATTCAATTTGTGGCAGGCTGGCGTAATCCTGATGAATCTCAAAACGATTTTTGAGGTTGTTGGAAAGCAGGGTAAGGGTGGATTCGATGCATTGATGGATATCTGCCATGTTGAAGGCATCTGCATCTGCCCGTGAAAATACCTTGAGGCCGTCCACGATTTGCTTGGTGCGCTGGGCACCTTCCTCTATGCCTTTGAGCAGCATATCCATTTCCTCAAATAAGAATGGCGCGTCAATTTTCTGGCAATAAGCCTTTAGCTCAGTGAGCTTTTCTGCGACCTCTTTTCGGTCGGATGGATCCACTTCCTGCAAGCGTGTAAAAATCTCCCGAACCTCCTCAAAGTCGCGTTTGAGAGGCCCTACATTGCCCTTCACGAAGTTGATGGGATTGTTGATCTCATGGGCAATTCCTGCAGTGAGCTGACCCAGAGAGGCCATTTTTTCCGATTCTACCAGCTTGGACTGGGCTGATTTGAGCTGAGCGAGGGTGCTTTCCAGTTCCTGGTTTTTCTCGCCCAGGAGTTCATGTTGCTGAGAAATGGCTTCCTTCTGGCGCTTGAGTTCAGCCGATTTTTTGATGATTTCCTTATGTTGTGCCCACAACTCCGAGGTGCGTTCATAGACGATTTTTTCGAGGTGTTCGTTGGCTGTGTGCAGCCGCTGGGTATTGAATTTTACGGTTCCATAGACCAGGAGGCCCAGGGCAAAAAGATAGCCCACAAAGGCCCAGGGCGTGCGGTACCAGGGAGCGGCAATACGAAAGGCATAGGCCGATTCGGCACTCTTTTGTGCATACAGGTTCCGGGCTTTTACCCGAAACACATAGTCGCCGGGAGGAAGCAGGGTGTAGTCCTTTTTGAATTCTGATTTCCAACTGGACCACGATTTATCCCAGCCGTCCAGGAAGTAACTGTATTGAACTTCGGATTCACTTTTGTAATAAGGGGCGGCAAAATGGAAGGTGAGGCCATTGTCCTGATAGGGAAGTTCAGGTATTTCATCATGATCCGGTGGAAACCCGTGATAGAGAACAGAATCCTGACCGGAGATGACCTGCCTGATCAGGGGACGAAAGACGGTTTTCGGGCGTTGGGGAGCCTGGATGTTGTAGACAAATAATCCTTCGGGTGTCCCGATCCAGGCATGCCCGTTGGGACCAGAGTAGACTTCTCCCCAGACTTCCACGTCCGACAATTCGCGGAGAGCGACAGAATCGCGCTCATACCGATTGTCGGAGGTCGGTATGGCCAGTTCCAGCCAGCGTTTGTTGTCCTGGTAGCGCTCGATCCAGACCCGCCCCGTCTCGTCTTCCGAGAGTCTCAGCACCCCTGTGTCCATGTAGGGGCCAGAAATACCAATACTGGTTTCGGGTACAAACGTCTGTGTCTGGCGGTCGAAAACATAAATTCCTTTTTCCGTCGCCAGGCTGATATCGTCCTGCCAGAGATAAACGCCCTGCGGCATGGGAAAGGTATCGGGCAGGCGAATCGTCTCGCTTTTCAGGATGCGTGGTTGGTCTTTGGCCAAGGTGGTGCGTGTAAGGACGAGGGGATTCAGCAATTCCTGAAGCCACAGTTCCTGGTGATGGGTTTCGACCATGGCCATGAATCTTCCCTGCACCCGGATGGCCTCGTCGGGAAAGATCCATTCGCGACCGTTATGGGTGAGCATTTCCATACCGACAGATCCCGATAAGGCAAACGCGTAGCCTGGATAGGTGCGCGAAGCCAGTGTTCGGAAAAAACCTGTGCCTCCCGGGATGAGTTTGGCGTCAAACCCCTGGATTTCATAAATCCCTCTGACGGTGTGGGCCAGCAATCGCTCACGGCCACCAGTGCGCACCACATCCATGCTCCAGGTTTCTATACCGAGGCCAGATACGGGTTGAAATGATTCTCCGTCAAACCCGAACACCCCCAGGGTAGTAGCTACATACAGTCGATCCTGATGATGCATGGCCGAAAAAACGATGCCCATCAGACCGCTGGATTCGTTCCACTGAGACAATGGGGCAGACACATCGACCCATGAAATACCTTTGGATAAGGCCAGCCATAAAATGCCCTGGTGATCTTCGTAGGTCGCCAGAATGAAATTATCCTGAAGGCCCTGACCATCGACCAGATGTTGAACAATGCTGCCATCTTCTGAGAGGATAAATAATCCCTGCTTGACAGAGCCGACAGAGATGCGACCATCGCTCAGGGGATGCATTTCTGTGAAGACAAATTGTTCCTGACGACGTGTGAGATCGGTTTTCCATTCCTGCACATTCATCTGGTTGTTTGTCAGTGTGATCTTGACAAATCCATTGTTGCGGTCATAAGCCAGCCATTTTGTCGGCGATAAAGGCTTGATTCCCTGAAGCTGGTAGCCTCTGAGCTTCCTGCCGCCAGTAATCGGTTCGAAATGAGGGGCTTTCCATTTGAGCAGGCCATCAATGGGAGAATGTGCGTATAAATGCCCCCCAGCTGTAAACATGGCATATTCCGGCCCGGTCTGAGTGATCGGATAATGGACCAGGCTGTCGCCTGTCCAATGGTACAATTGGCCGGCCTCCATTCCACGAAACCACGCACCGCGTTTGTCACCAAACACCTCAATGGCCTCGGGAAGGCGATAAAAGGTGGTGTCGATCATAGGCAGAAAGGACCGGAACCCCAGCTTGCCCATCGAGTCGGGGACCATGTACCCCATTTCGGCTACACCAGCAACATAGACAGTGCCCAGCTCGTCGGTGGCAAGAGAGCGGGCTGCGGTGCCGTTGGACAGGGGAAAGAGTCGCCAGTTGACGCCATCATACTCCAGGATACCTCGGTAGTTGGCAAAATACATGATGCCGCGTGAGTCCTGGACAATATCATAATTGGCCGAGCTGGCTTTGTACACCCGGGGTTTATAGTTTTGGATAAATGGAATCCCCGATGTCTGTCCCTGTATGTTGATCAGGCAAAACACACATCCCAAAGCCAGAAATAGTCGTTGTTCTGTCATGTAGCAGCTCGATCCAGTGTGATGGATACATTATACGGAAAATGCAGCCCTTTGGTACAATAATCAGAGGTTTGCCCGAATACTGTCGGCGATGGTTTTCACATCCTGCAGAATGGCGTCGACGTCTCCGGTCAGTAATTCGCCATCTTTCCACAGGGTTTGTCCGGCCACCATAACCTCGGACAGGTTTCTGTGATCCAGGCAGTAGATCAAATGGGAAAACGGATCATACATTGGTGTGGATTGCAGGTTGTCGAGGGTATAGATCAGGATGTCGGCTTGCTTCCCGACGGAGATAGAGCCAATTTCGTCTTCAAGCCCAAGGGCTTTGGCACCACCGATTGTGCCCACCAAAAACCAGTCTTTGGCTGTGAGAAGGGCTGGGTCCTGATGGAAGCCTTTCTGAATCAGGCTTCCGGTTCGAAGTTCCTCCTGTAAATTCAGGTTATTATTGGAGGCTGCACCGTCTGTTCCGGCGCTGACCACTACGCCTGCTGCCAGCAGATCGGGGATAGGCGCGATGCCGCTTCCCAGTTTCAAGTTGCTTTCGGGGCAATG
>CAZLKP010000283.1:0-6631 GCA_964560095.1 uncultured Bacteroidia bacterium | reverse complement strand
TCGAAGCAAAGAGCGCGCTGATCTCCTGCTTCACCGTCGCAAGATGGCCATCGAGCCCCGTATCGGCCATCTCAAGCATCACCACGGCCTCCATCGCAACTGGCTCAAAGGCCGCATCGGTGACAGTATCAACCTACTGCTGACCGGCACTGCCTACAACCTCCGGTTGTTGTGGAGGCTGCGGTTCAAAGAAGCGCTGAAAAGCCCTTCTTTGGCCCCGATTTTTGCCACAGTCGCGCGCCTCCTCCTGCGCCTGATCCCAACTAACAGCAATTTTCCAACAGTCACCAGAATAGTAACCTAACCTGCTATCACAAGCTAGGTTGTATGAAACGATTTTTCAGGACCGACTAAACCAGGCAAAGGGAGGCGAGGACGAAACGCATGGATGTGGAGGAGTCAATAAGTGGAATAAGAGTGATTCTCTGTTCAAAATAGAAGAAACCTATGAGGATCTCCTGGCCCTCATTCCCGAATTCCTGTGCTCAGGACCCGTCCATTCTCAATGCCACCAGCACCTTACTTCCATCCCAATCGGCGACCCATCGGGAATCGCAGGCGCAGGTTTCGGACGGAACTCCTCCGGATCCTCCAGGTACTGATCCCAGAGCTTCATGGCATAACTTCGCTGGGCCCACCAGGACTCGCTGGAGGCAAACCAGGGATCGTCCTCTAATTCACGGATCTTTTCCTCCAGGAAGGCGTGAACGATCGCCCGTACCTGGGGATGTGACTCGTCATCACTGCTGGCTGCCAGCATGTGCATCCAGAGTCGTATCTGTAGTGTCCGAAGAATTTCGGCTTCATAGCTGTCGTCGGGATGCTGCTCCCAGCTGATTTCCCAGAGGGATTCCAGTATGTCGTGTAGCTCAGGCAATTCGTTGTCGATGGCGTGAAACATCACGATGCGCGACAATCGGGCCGGATTCAGCAAAAGATCAAGTGTATGGTCGGCTAAAGCCTCGGCTGCGGCGATCGGGTCAATGCCAAAATCAGTTCGCGTCGGCATGGTTTCCCGTGGACGGCCATACCCGGAAGGACGGGGCGGAATGAGTGCCCAAATCTCCTTCGGTATGGCCAGGGCCTTCGGATCCAGCACCCGAAGCAAGGCCTCCAGTGCTGCCTGCTGGTCGGCTATCGGTACGGGTATATTTTCGTATGATTCCCAGTCTCTCACAGCATTTCTGTAAGAGAATCCACCGATCACTTTTACTGCTGCCTCGATCTGATACCGATGAGAGAAAAATAAGGGCACCAATACCTCTTCTAACTCAGCCAGAGGCTGACCGTGAGCGATCTGGTCGGCCCCGAAATGCTCCATTCCGTATGCCCGCACATCCATGACGCGGTGAAGCTCGGTGGCAGCATTGGTTCCATTGTCCCACAGGTGGGCAATGGGGGAGGCTGAACCATGCGGCCGGGCATCCGCATCCGTCAGAAACTCCCAGCCCAGTGCCTCGGTTTCGGCGAGGATATCAGTGAGCACTTCCGGCTCCTCATTCTCTCCTAGATCTGTGTACCCATAGATGATCGCACGCTTATCCCATTCTCCAATTCCGACGTCATACACCTCAGAAAATATCAGATCACCATTGGCATTGACTTCGATATACGGATGCGGATAATCCATCACCGAAGCCCGGTCATTGGTGCTGGCCACATAGTTGTGAACAAGCCCCAGCGTATGACCGACTTCATGTGCCGACAACTGGCGCAAACGAGCTAAAGCGATCTGCTTCATGCCTGGAGAAGGAGGGGCATGATCAGGGTAGGCATCCAGCAGGCCTTGCGCAATGAGATAATCCTGTCGTACCCGAAGGGACCCCAGGCTCACATGGCCCTTGATGATCTCTCCGGTACGGGGATCGTAAACCGAACTGCCGTAGCTCCAGCCACGGGTGGAGCGGTGTATCCACTGAATCACATTGTAGCGCACATCCAGGGGGTCCGCATAGTCGGGTAGCAATTCTACCCGGAAGGCATCCATGAATCCAGCAGCTTCAAAGGCCTCATTCCACCAGGAGGCTCCATCAAGGAGGGCCGAGCGAATCGGCTCTGGCGTACCCGGATCGAGATAGTAAATGATCGGCTCCAGCGGGCGACTCTGCTCTGCATCGGGATCGCGTTTTTGCAGGCGATGGCGACGGATGTAACGCTTGATCAGGGGTTGGTCAATGGGCGTGGCATAATCCTGGTAGCTGATGGCCATATAACCAGAACGGGGATCGTAAATTCGAGGTTGATACTTGTCGTCAGGAAGTTTCACGAAAGAATGATGCTGCCAGCAGGTGATCGCATCAGGAGAAGGAGTGACAGAACGTATATACCGGCCTTCGGGTTCTCCCTGAAAGGTGAGCATGACATCAAATTCTGAATTCTCCGGGAAATTCCTCGTCCAGTACATATCCACAGCCGAGCGCTGGAGATCCAGCGAGTAGCGCCCCTGACCACCATTCTCCAATCGATTGGAAACCCCGTGCGCATCGCGAAGGAGGAAATCTGTCAGGTCGATGAGGGCCTTGCCTTGGTGTGCGGCTTTCACCTCAAATCCAGCCAGAACAGATACAGCAAAGGCTTCCTGTGTGGCCCGGGCTTCTGCGGGATCATCGGTAGTAGCGCGATAGTCGTAATTGGGTTGTAGAAGGAATACTTTGGGACCGCGCTTGATAAATGTCACGATGCGATGGTCCCCAAGCTGCCCACGATCCAGCCCGATGTCGTTGGAGCCCAGGCCAGTGCGAAGGGCATTTACGTAGAGGAACTCCGTGTCCCATTTGTCCACAACCAGATAGATATGATTGTGGGTGGTGTCATGATAAACTGGGAAGAAACCGCGCATGGAAACCATTTCGCCGGTAGCTTCAGCGATGGGATCGGAGACGAGATCTTCTACGGCTTTCTTGCTGGATTTACAGGAAAACAGAAATCCGGATAAGAACATCAGGGGAAGGAGAAAACGCATGAGCAGGGAATTTGAAATAAGATCGGCAAAAGGAGTTTGAAGATGCTATTTTTTGGAGCACAATGAACAGATAATCTCCCAGATCGGTTTTATTATAAAATATATTTCTGCTATTCGTTTCAAAAGGAGATATCCTGTTTCAATTCTTCCAAGTCCTTATGCACTTCTTCGGGATTGGGCAGAGAAGAGAAGAAAGAAATCCCATGACGGGTTGCTAATGGGTGGCAGTAGGGGTTTTTTGCCATGCCACCGTACTGCCTTCCACGACGATCGGAGCGCAATAATGCCTGGCTAAGATGGGGGGCCACTTGGGAACTATGAGCGGATAAGCATAAATTGCTGCGGACAACCAAAAGATTTGCTCCTTGGGCCTGATTTCCATCCTCATATTTTTCCCCTTGGTTGGCATGCTGGTCATAGCCGTGTGGCCTGGCAAACCCTCTATCCTGAGATGGATCACCCTGGGAGTCACCCTGGTTCAGCTGGGGATTGCTTTGGGGTTGCTGCTTCCCGACTTTTTGTCTGTTCGGGCATCCATGGGCACAGACGAGCGTATGCCCGGCGATTTTCTTCTGAGTGAATATGCACCCTGGATATCGGTGGACCTCGGGGCGATCGGCAGCCTGCAGATTGATTATCTGCTGGCGCTAGATGGGATGAGTCTCATGCTCGTGATCCTGACGGCTATCGTGATGGTGGCTGCTGCAATAGGTAGCTGGAATATCGACAAATCGCCAAAGGGCTATTTTCTGCTATTCCTCATCCTGGATTTATCAACGATGGGCGTGTTTTGTGCAGCAGATTTTTTCCTCTTCTACCTCTTCTATGAGTTTATGCTCCTGCCCATGTTTTTTCTCATTGGCTTGTGGGGCGGAAAACGCAGAGAATACGCTGCCCTGAAGTTTTTTCTGTACACGCTTTTCGGATCCGTATTCATGCTGCTGATCATGGTGGGTCTTTTGTTTAGCTTCCAGAATCCGGATTTGAGTGTGGGCGGTCAAACGGTTTATACGCTGAACTTCTTCCACATGATGGTGACCGATGCCAACGGGGTGGCCCTGAATCTGGTGCCAGGCGCGATGTTTGACTACGGCCAGTTATTATTTGGGCTGGATTCACGCTTGCTGGCATTCGCTGTGCTATTTGTAGGATTTGCGATCAAAATTCCGATGGTGCCGTTGCATACCTGGCTACCAGATGCCCACGTAGAGGCGCCCACACCGATCTCGGTCATTTTGGCAGGCATCCTGCTGAAAGTAGGCGGGTATGGCGTATTTCGGGTCTGCTATGGTTTTTTCCCGGAAGGGGCGTTGTATTTCAGCTACACCATTGGCGGGCTGGGAGTCATCTCGATTTTGTACGGGGGCTTCGTGGCGATGTCTCAGCGCGATTTCAAGCGAATGGTGGCCTACTCATCTGTGTCACACATGGGGTTTGTGTTGCTGGGGCTGGCAAGCCTGGAAGCTGCAGGCCTCACGGGTGCGATGTTCCAGATGTTTACCCATGGATTGATTGCTTCGATGCTCTTTTTGCTGGTGGGTGTGCTGTATGACCGGGTTCAAGATCGAAACATGGATCATTTCCGGGGGCTATGGCCGCTGATGCCCCAGTATGCTTCGCATACGCTGGTGGCCTTTTTTGCTTCGCTGGGTCTGCCTGGATTTGCAGCCTTTGTGTCAGAGGCGCTGGTTTTTATGGGCAGCTTCCAGTCGGAAGCTGTGAGTGGGGCTGTGCCCCGTTGGATGTCGATGCTGGCGGTATTTGGCATCGTGCTGGGAGCGGTGTATTACCTGCGGGCTTACAAGCAGATGTTTTTCGGCACCTTTGATCCGGAAGGAACGAGCACCTGGCGCTCCAAACTCACCGACCTTACCCTCCGGGAATACCTTGTCCTGACACCACTGGCTGTCCTTATTTTTCTGTTCGGCATCTATCCTTCTCTGATGCTGGAGCTTTTTGACCAGAGTGCCGCGATGTTGAGAGAACATGTGCTAAGGGCTAATCTTCCTTAACCAGTTCGGTTTAGTTTTTTCCTTTTTGCACGTCCTCCCTGAATCCGGGATGAGCGCAGGTGGCTTGTGCTTGTATTTTGAGTATTTCCAGTGAATGCTATTGAAAAACAAGGTGGAAGCATCAACTGGGCTAAAAAAAATGCGAATACCTATTTATTAAGCCTTTATTTTTGGGTTTTGAAGTATGATTCGGTACTATTTTTCAATTATTCCAAAAAATTCCCCTGAAATTCCTTGCTCTACAGATCTTTTCTCCTCTAATTTGAGACATCAATGAAAAATGCTCACCAAATTTTACACTCATGGGGTCATTATTATCACTCAATCGCCTTGCCCTCTCTTTGCTATGTGCCGCCTACACCACGTCCAGTCAGCAACGTCAGGAACAGGTCTGCATCCTTGCTGCAGCCAAAGGCCTTGGGATTCGTGAGTGGGAATTTCGGCGGGCGTTTCAGTATCTGCTCGGCGAAGGGCTTGTCGAGCGGGTTCAAGGAGGCACTCATGTTGTCAAGCTAACGTGCTGGGGATTGGCCGAGGCCAGTCATAGGAGTAAGACCGGCCGGGTAGCGACCAGCACCAATCTGTTTCATCTCGGTGATCTCAGCTATGAACATGCCCGGCTTCCTGAAGCCAGCTAACAGCTGAGCTCCACCCTCCACGTTATTTGTTGTTCTTTTTATAAACTACTCTCCTGTACCGGGTCAATCTTTTTTCTTTTTAGGTTCCCGATGCTAGTTCGTTGTCGCTTTGCAAATGTCGTTGATGCGGGCAGGGAGTAGTTTTTTTTGGCTGAAGGTCGCAAGTCTAAGGTTGGACATGGGCTGGGTATGATACAGCCCGGATATTCAATCCCTGGCAACAGAGATTTTTCTCTGCATCAGAGCAGCTTATCCGATCAGCTCTCCCAGCTTCCTGTTTTGCCACTTCCCCGCTTTACCTCATCAAGTACATCTTTCCCCATCCGTTGTTGAAAAACTGTTCGATTCCGGTGTCGCGAAGTTCAATGTCTTCGCCCGGCATACGGATGAAGAGTTTGTAGATATAGACGCCGTTGGCCAGCGGATCTCCATACTCGTCGGTGCCATCCCAGGCATAGTCGGTGATGTTTTGGCCCAAATGCACATCACCCAGCTCCAGCAGATCAATCACTTTGATCATTTTTCCGGTGAGGGTATAAATGTGGATCTGGAACATCTCTGGCATTTCGCTGCCGGTGAGGGTATAGACAAACCGGGTGGAGGTGGAAAATGGGTTGGGGTAATTGAGCATCCGGGTTATCGTGCTCTGAGAAACGACTTCAAAATTGATTTCATACAGATTGGCTCCGCGGCCTGCGGGATTGTTTCGCCTGTCGCGGCCCTGCACTCTGAGCGCATAGACGCCGTCGGCCAGTGGGGCGCCACGACCAGGGTAGAGATACACCCTGGCTTTGTTTTCGGGCAGCGTGCCCGGGACCCAATCTACCCTCGGGTCTCCTCCCACGAAGATGCGCTCTTCATTCAACACGGATAGGCCGGTTCGGAGATAAATCTCAAAGGCGGCTGTGTCGTCGAGAGCGAGGTAAGGGTTCTCATCATTCACTTCTATGATGATTTCCGGCTCTGGTGAGACAAAATCGCCATTGATGATGTGCTTGCCGTCAAAAGCCACATCCAGC
>CAZLKP010000282.1:0-6637 GCA_964560095.1 uncultured Bacteroidia bacterium | reverse complement strand
ATTCTGGCCCTTTTCGTCATGGTGTTTGGCCCGACAGCCTACATGTTTGCTGAAGGCGGCCGGGGCCTGCTGGACTTTGTCGTGAACTTCCTGCCCCGAAGCCTAAGCCTGGACCCGGGGATTGACAGCGATTGGGAGGGTAGTTGGACCATCTTTTACTGGGCCAACTGGCTGGCCTGGACCCCTATTACGGCCCTTTTTCTGGGACAACTGTCTGTGGGCTATACTGTGCGCCAGTATATTCAATACAACCTCCTGCTGCCCTCGCTGTTTGGGGGGGCGTGGATGATGATCTTTGCCGGAGCTTCCATGAACATGGATCTGGCCGGAGATGGAAGCTTGTTCGCGATCATGCAGGCCGGTGGCGAAGAGCAAGTAATTTTTGCCATGCTGGATCTCCTTCCACTGGGCAAAATCATCAGCATCATCTTCTTATTCATCATGTTCGTCTCTTTCGTCACGGCTGCCGATTCTAACACCTCAGCGATGAGCGGCATCAGTTCCAAAGGCATTTCCCCCGATAATCCTGAAGCTCCTTTGTTGATCAAGACCATCTGGGGATTAATCATCGGCGCCGTTGCATTCACCATGGTAACCACTGCCGGCACAGACGGAATCCGGATCGTTTCGGTCCTCGGAGGCTTTCCGGCGTTGTTTTTGGTGATACTTGTCGCTGCGGGGGCTGTAAAAATGGTGGTGATGAAGAAAAAAGGGGATAAGGGTTAAGGGAGGAAATGCCGTTTAAGGGGAGGTACACTGTTTCCATAGGGCTTACCATACCAGAGGTACAAGTAATGAAGAGTGGCCTGTTCAATCAGTCATGCTTTTGACATCTTCATTTTGATGTGCGATTCTAAGCCATCCTAGCTTATTTTGACAAGCAAACTCTACTTCCAATGATAAATCCCATTACCCATCCTGACTTTTTGCTCTCGACAGAGCTGGCCCGAAAGCTATATCACAATGTGGCTGCCCATCAGCCCATCATTGATTACCATTGCCATCTTGATCCAGCCAAGATTGAGGGCGATTACCGCTTTCGATCCATCACAGAGGCATGGCTGGATGGCGACCATTACAAGTGGCGGGCGATGCGTATCCACGGCGTGGATGAGCGATTTTGTACGGGAAAGGCGAGTGACTGGGAAAAATTTGAGCGCTGGGCGGAAACCGTCCCATTCACGATGCGAAACCCATTGTATCACTGGACACACCTGGAGCTCAAGCGGTCATTCGGGATTGATACCCTGCTCCACCCAGGATCTGCGAGAGAGATTTTTGAAAAGACCAATGCCTACCTCTCCGACTCTTCAGGATCGGTACAACAACTTCTTGGGGGAATGAAGGTTGAAGTGGTCGGGACCACTGACGATCCCTGTGATGATCTGGCCTCTCATCAAAACCACCGGGCCTCCGGCCATGCCATTCGCATGATCCCAACGTTCCGCCCCGACCCCGTGATGAATACTGCTGACTCGCAGGCCCTTAACGCCTATCTGGATCGGCTGGCTGCTGTGACGGGATTTTTGGTTGAGCACTTCGTGGATGTGTTGAATGCCCTGCAGCAACGTGTAGACTACTTCGACGCTCAGGGCTGCCGGATGTCCGACCACGGCCTCACACACATACCGTGGACGGATTTTACCCATGATGAGGTCAACAGCATTTTTTACAAAATCCGGCTCCAACTACCCCTCACCCCCATTGAAGCGCAAAAATATCAAAGTGCCGTTTTACTACACCTGGGGGAGATGTATGCAGAAAAGGGGTGGGTGATGCAACTCCATCTTGGAGCCATTCGCAACAACAATTCCCGTCGGTTGGCCCAGTTGGGTAAAGACACGGGCTGGGACTCTATTGGAGATTATCCCCACGCGGAAGGCCTGTCTGCTTTTCTGGATGCTTTGAATCGGGATGAGAAATTGCCCAAAACCATTCTATACAACCTCAACCCTGGCGACAACCATGTATTTGCCAGTATGGCAGGCAACTTTTGTGAAGGGGATATTCCCGGAAAAATTCAGTGGGGCTCTGCCTGGTGGTTTCTTGATCAAAAAGAAGGAATGGAAGAGCAGATCGATGTGCTCTCCAACCTGGGACTGTTGTCGCATTTTGTGGGCATGCTCACCGATAGCCGGAGCTTTTTGTCCTTCCCCAGGCACGATTACTTTCGTCGTATTCTCTGCCGAAAGTTTGGCCAAGACGTAGAGCAAGGGCTACTGCCAGCGGATGAAGCCTGGCTGGGGGAGTTGGTAGAGGGGATATGCTATAAAAATGTGAAGAAATACCTGGCGATTAACGCATGAAAATTCGCTACAGATCGAGGCGTGAAATCCTGGTGAGAAACTGCTTTTTCCTGCTTTTCACAACAGGAATGTTAGCGCTAAAGGGGCAGCCGCTCACGAAGCCTGAGCCAGACGCTTCTGTCTCATCATATACCACCACACAGCTCCCACAATGATCGGGAGAAACACTGGCAAAGCCAGTAGGTACAAGATCCCGTCATTAAACCCGGTAGAGATGTAATTCCCGTTCTCATCCACCGTCCCTGCCGCAGCTTTGCACTGCGAACATTGCGCCAGCAAGTCTGCGCCAGTCAGCCAGAACAGCGTGATAAAGGTGATGATATATGTGATGTGCTTCATTGTGGTTATGCGATCAGTAGCAAGAGTTGAGAGTTGAATCAAATTAACATGCCGCCTCTTCTCCTCTGTACCTCTACCCCTTGCCCCTTTTTCAATAACAGGGCGCATTCATCACAACCACCAGCACACCCGTCACTGAGACGTAGAGCCATAGCGGAAAGGTGATTCGTGCAAGCTTTTTGTGGCGGTCATAGGTCTCGTTCAACGCTCTGAATATAGAAAACGACGCCAGTGGAATAATGGTTACAGACAGACCAATGTGGGTAATAAGAATGGTAAAATACAACCATTTGGGTGCCAGGTTGGCCTCACAATGCCCGACGTGTCCTACTGCGAGGTGATAGGTTACATAGGTGATCAGGAAAATGGCGGAGAGAGCAAAGGAACTCACCATAACGATCTGGTGCTGTTTCCGTCGGCCATTTTGGATCAGGATGATTCCCACAATCAGCAACATCGAAACCAAGCTATTAATCGTGGCATTGACAAACGGCAGATCACGGGCAAACTCCACAAAGGATTCCGGAAAAGGAAGCAGTCCTTCCATACGTGGATTCAGCAAAACACCCACTACCAAGGGCACCGCGATAGAAGCTACCCAGATCCAGGGCACTATTTTTTTACTGTTCAATTTTCCTTCCTCTGCCGTCATGACCTGATTGCGTACGGTTATAACTTTTTCGATTTGAGGTAATCAAAGATCCCATCCCCCTGATCTCTAGACTCTTCCAGGTCTTCCGAGTATTCCATACGGAAAAGGGAGATAATGTCTTCCTGCATTTTTCGCTCCTCAGCCAGATCTGTTCCGACAAAATACTTCCTCACAAAACCTTCTTTGTCCATAAAGGCAACCGTCTGTGCCGTGAATGCCGCTGAGCCTGGATTGTACTTGCCAAAAGCAGGAATCTGAAAGGCGTCTCCCAATTTCACGAGGTCTTCAATACTAACCATGACAAACGTCCAACCGGGGGATTTGGCTTCCAGGCTGACCTTGTGCGCTTGTATCTCCTCCAGTTTGTCACCGGTATTGACACTTACAAACCGAATGGGTGGATTTCGGTCCCACATCACATTGTCGTAGGTGCGTTTCAGGTTACCGTGAAGCACTGTGGTGAGCTTTAGAGAATCCTCCCGGACCGAAAAAAAATCCATAAAAACCAGATTACCTTTCAGGTCATCGGATGTCAGGGAATCTCCTTCCAGGGTCCTAAAAACCACGTCAGGAACTTGGTGAAACACTGTATCCCCATTTTCGACAAGATCGTACTGGTAGGGCAGGCGCTCAAAATTCTGCTCCGTAAATATGTACATGAACCCAAAAACCAGAAGGGGAACAGCTAGTACAGTAAGCAGAATCCAAACAGCAACGCGGACCTGACCCATTTTGATGTCTATTAAGTCGTGTGATTAACAAATTCGATGTCCTCAACCTGCTGTACAGAGGAAAGTTTTCCCCAGTAGTCTCCTTCCACAGTAAGGCCGATAATGAGCCATACAATGAATAAAAATGGAATGAGAATGGTAAACGCCAGGCGCTTTACCTCGTGACGGAGGTGCATGAATTCCGCCACAATATAAAACGCCTTGAACAGGGTAAGAATGATAAACGTGACGACTACAATGGTCTGAGACGCAGTCTCGGAAATCCCGAACCAGCCGGGATAATACATTTTGGTAAATGCAATGACGAATTCGAAGGCCGTCAGTCCTGTCAGAATGAGCGCCGTTCTGATAATCGATCTTCTTACATCAGCTCCTTCAGCAGCCATATCGGTTGTTTTTATAGGTAGGTCGGGGAGGAAAATCAAACCAGGTAAAAGAAGGTAAAGACGAATACCCACACCAGGTCCACAAAGTGCCAGTATAGACCAATTTTTTCGGTCATTTCATAGTGGCCCCTTCGCTCATAGGTTCCTTTTCTGACGTTCAGGAGCAGAATCAGGAGCAAAACAACTCCGGAGAAAACGTGGGTTCCATGAAAGCCGGTAACGAAGAAAAACAGCGCCGCAAAGTCTTGCGGACCGTATTGATTGGCTCTGAGGTTGGCTCCTCCCTGCGTGATCCAGTGGCTTTCTTCGCGCTGAGCGGTATTGAGAAACTCTTTGGGGCCATTGATCTGGGTTCCATTAGCGAGACGGAACGCTGCAATTTCGCCTTCTGTATTCACCACCCAATAGCCTTTAACCAACAGGTTACTTTCTACATTGGGAACCCGCATGTCTTCGGCTTCATCACGCTCCAGATACCAGGTTCCCGCATGGGTATGATGCCCTTCGTCAAGGATGCGATCCACCTGCACCTGATCCGTAATCCGGGTTCCGTCAAACATGACCAGTGCTTCGGCATGATCCCCGTGATTTCCCCCATGTGCATCCGCCTCATGCCCGGGTACGCGAAACTCAACAATCTGCTGATCCTCATAGTCAGGAATCGTCGTGGTCAGACCATATTCTTCCAGCAACTCTGTGTTGAGTAATATGCCTCCGTCGGCCGTACCGGAAATAAAGTGGTACCACTCATACGCCTGGCATGAAAGGAACATTAAGCCGCCAATGGCCGTCCAGGCCACCCACTTCTGAACTTCTTTTTTCGACTTTCTGTGGCCAGCTTCCACAGCCAGTACCATGGTCACAGAGCTCAGAATAAGAATAAAGGTCATCAGACCCACGAATACCAGCGGCGCATCAATGTGCCAGATTTCGTGAAGCAGTGGAGCGTGTGTGAACACATCTTCGGGATAGGCCCATGCCCAACCGTCAGAAACTGCGGAAATTCGAAGCGCTCCGTAGGCGATCAGGAGCGAAGAGAAGGTGAAGGCGTCTGACACCAAGAAAAACCACATCATGAGTTTCCCATAGCTGGCGTTCATGATCGGCCGTTCGCCTTCAACAAGTGCTTTTTTATCTACCGCAACGTCTGCCATTGTCTGTGGTTGTTGGAAGAGAATTGATGGGTCGAAATTACAATTTCCGCGGACAAAATACGACTCCGAGAGAGAGATGCCTTAATTCTGGGTAAAATGAAGAAACCAGAACAAGTATAGCCAGAGAATTCCAAGGAAATGCCAGAAGGTTACAACCATTTCGTACACGGGCTTCACCCGATATGACCTGATCGCCCCACGAGCGGTATTGATCCCAGTGATCAGGAGAGCCAACAGGCCCCCAATGATGTGTGCGCCATGCAGTCCCACAAACACATAGAAAAATGACCCACTATTGCCAATGCCGGAACCCCGGTTGTTGTTCACCATAAACACACCCGAGTCAATCATATCTTCCATCCCCTGTATCTGCAGAAGTAGGAAAGCCACTCCCATCGCAAGGGTCAATCCCAGACCCAGCATCGCCTGCTTCATCTCACCCTTGGTGGCGGACATGAAGGCATACTGCATTGGAATACTGCTCAGAAGAACAATGACCAGGCTCCAATTCAGAATGTAAGGAAGATCAAAGATCAGCGGATTGGCAGCGTTGCCTCGATCCACAATGTACGCACTTGTCATGCCGCCAAACACCATGATGACGGTGATGATGAACAGCCACAATCCAAACTTTTGCGGATCTATGAGTTGATTACTGTGTCTTTGATTCGTTGCGATGGTTGACATAGTATTTTTATTTTATCGTGAAGCTTAGCCCAAAAGGAAAGCTATTTGGATCAACGGGAGATACAAAAAGGAAGCAAACATCAATTGCTTGGCATGTTTAGCATCAAATGTCCGGTGGAGGTTCCAGGCAGGCCAACTGAAGGCAGCTCCCAGAATCACCAAACTGACAACCCCGGCAATTCCTACCAGGGCGGTCTGCCAGGCAAACCATGTCAGCGGAATCAGACAAAGGGTGTAGACCAGAATCATCTGGGTGCTGAAGCGGGTTTTGCCTTTCGCACTGGGAAGCATAAGAAATCCTGCCCGCTGATAGTCTTCGTCCAGCATCCAAGCAATAGCCCAGAAATGAGGAAACTGCCAGAAAAACTGAAACGCAAAGAGC
>CAZLKP010000281.1:0-6641 GCA_964560095.1 uncultured Bacteroidia bacterium | reverse complement strand
CGTCTTCGCCGGGCCGTTGGTTCCGGGAACGTACTGGCCTGGAGCTTGCTTCTTACCCTGGCTTTGGTGTGGGGCTCTTCTTTTATTCTGATTAAGCGCGGGCTGGATTCTTTTTCTGCTGTGCAGGTAGGGGCATTGAGATTGGTCATTGCCGGTGTATTTGTGATTCCGTTTATCTGGGGAAAAGCCCGCAAAATTCGCAAAGAAGCCTGGAAGTGGATCCTGCTTGTTGGCATTGTCGGAAATGCCCTACCGGCGGTGTTGTTTCCCCTGGCAGAAACGAGGCTCAACAGTGCCTCCGCTGGGGTCATCAACGTGTTGAGTCCGATTTTTGTCCTCTTATTTGGGGTATTGCTCTTTCGGTTTCGTTTCACCGTTGTCCAGATGGTTGGGGTAGCGCTAGGATTCGGCGGGGTGGTGATGCTGATTCTGCTGGGTGAGCAGCAAGTCGCGCTGTCGGAGCATGTGCTCTATGCCGGAGCGGCTGTCCTGGCGACAGTCGGCTACGGACTCAGCACCAATGTGATGAAGCGGCATCTCAGCAACATCCCCGCCACCCTTGCACCCAGCTTTGCTTTGCTCTTCATGGCCATTCCCTATGCGGTCTATCTGATCCTTTGGGGCAACCTGGGCGAAGCGTTTGCCGCCCATGGCATTGGTGCCTGGGCTTCGCTGGGCTACATTACCCTGCTAGGGGCCTTCGGTACGGGACTGGCTCTCGTCTTGTTTTACAAGCTGGTTCAGATTTCTGATCCAATCATTGCCGCTTCAGTGACCTATTTGATTCCGATTGTGGCGATTTTCTGGGGAGTCCTGGATGGAGAGTATCTCAGCGGTTGGCAGTTTGCCGGGATGGCTGTTATTCTGGTGGGTGTCTATCTGGTCAACCGAAAAAAGCGGGTTTCCTGAGGAATTACGTACCTTTCGACCATGACACTCACGGAGGCCATCTTTCTGTTGTTTGCCGGCGTCACACTGGTGGGAGCGGTGTACTTGGCTCTGTCCCTCCAGCTGATCCGCGCGGCTTTCTGGCTGTTTGTGGTGCTCCTTGGGACCGGTGCCTTGTATGCATTTGTCGGTGCCGATGTGCTGACGATGTCTCAGATTGTGGTCTATGTCGGCGGAGTTCTGGTTCTGATTGTATTTGGGGTGATGCTTACCCGGCAAAAGGTCTCTGGAGGGCAACAGCTGGCCAGAGTTGTGCCGGCGCTGTTGGTTCTGGCCGCTTTGGGTGTGGGTTTACATCGCCTGATTGTTTCTTTTCCGGTGGAAGATATCAGCTGGGAAGTCACCAGCGATTCGGCATTGTCCAATGTGGAGACCATTGGCCGAGAGACGATGACACATTGGGTTGTGCCGTTTGAAGCGGTATCGGTTCTGTTGTTGATGGCATTGGTAGGGGCGGCTTATCTGGCTCGTCCAGACGGAGACAAGAAAAAGCCCCGCCGTGAGACGGGGCAAGAGGAAAAACAAACTGACAAGTTTTGAACGGTATGTTGCCAGACAAAAAGAATGACAAAGTTGTTAGTCGATTCCATCTATCAGGAATGGCGCTTTGCCATCAGTGATGATGATTTTTGTGCCGGAGGAGGTAGCCAGCTCCCGGAAAGCTTCAATGCTTTGCCAGGAAATCACCTCGGGAGTTAGCCCGGAGCTAATGATCTTTTGAGCGTCCCGAATCCCTTCTGCCTCAATGGTTCTGCGCTGTGCTTCGAGGCGCTCCCGCTGAAGTTCATATTCCATTTGCTGAGCAAGCTGCTCAGCCTCAAGCTTTTGTTCAATCGCCCGGGCCAGACCCGAGGGCAATTGAATGCTCTTCATCAGGACCGCTTCCATGATAAACCCACGAGGCTCTACGACACGGGCCATTTGTGCCAGAATCTCACTCTCGATCACCGCACGGCTGGCCGTGTACATATCCTTAGCCAGAAAGCGCGAACATACATCAGCAGCAGCAGATCGAAAAACGCTCAGGATCAGCACCTGCTCATAATTGCGCCCAATCTTTTCGATGACTTCGCGGGCCTGTGTGGGATCTACCCGATACAGAATGGAAATTTCCGCAGAAACATTCAGCCCGTCTTCGGAGGGCAGGTTGAGTCTTACCTCCAGATTTTCGGTACGGACAGGCACCCGCACGATCTGGACAAAGAACGGATTGTAGGAAACAAGCCCCGAGGAATAGGTTGCAGGCATCAGCTTTCCGAAACGCTGTTTCATGGCCACTTCTCCTGGCCGGATTGAGGCACAACCTGTGGCAAGCAGGGTGGCTGCCAAGAGACTAAGTATTCCCAGTCGATTTATAAGAGTGGATTGCATGTGATGTTTGTTGTGAATGATTTTTTAAGCTGATGTACGAAAACACGAGTTGATAGGTTTACTGTTGAGATAAATTGTAAAACCCTTATCCTGCTTTTGCATCTTCGGAACCGCAGGACATCTCACAGCACAATAAACCAGACTGAGAACATGTTCAACAAACAGTTCTTCCCTTCCCTAGAAAATCAACCTGGTGAATAAGTATAGCTGGGCGACCTGGAATCACCGAAGTGATGGACCCGGACCCTGACTTCCTGTTCAGAAGTGGGCTGGACAATCCCGCTTCTACGGAGGAAAGGCGAATAGCGAAGAACAAATATTTCTTAAAAATGAATCTGCTAATTTAACCTTCCTGACAGTTGATGGTTATGGAAATATGAGTTGGAACCAGTCCATGAACAAACAGATTGAATCTTTTCGGGAAATCACATGGGCGATCCTTCTCCTGTTGGGTCTGGTCGCGTGGAGTACGGCCTGCACAGACTCAGATGCAGAGGATGTGCTGGATGCAGAACTTGTATCTTCGCTCACGGATCTTCAGGCTGCTGTGGCAACCTACATGTATCTGCCCCAGTTTTCTTTTCCTGAGTTTGCTAAACAGGTGTTTAAACAGGAGGTAAAATCGGCTGGCTATGACCCGATTAGCCGATATTTATATGTGCATGTTCCGGTGGAAATGGCTTCGTCACGGTCATTTGCCGACCTCACCCTCTATCCTGATTCTGTTGAAGTAGCACAGGGCTATGATGTCATTGACTGGCTCGGGCCCAACGTAAAGCGCGACCGGGACAGCACACGGGTCGTGGTACGCTTTCCGGCCAAACACATGCGGCTCGACAGCAGCCGGGTACTGGCCAGAAAGTTGGGAAAATTCCAGGTTTCCATGAGCCTGGACGAATTGGCCAACAGTTTCAGGCATCGGTATGCCTACAACGGCCCGGCGCTGGCCCTGGCCCCCGGCCCAGGAGATATTTCCTATGTTATTGCCAACCATGTGGCTCCCATGTCCACACCCGGAGACCCGGTGCTGGAGCGGGTTGTTCGTGACATTCTGGACCACAAACTGGAGACCCGCGAAGATACTGCTCAGAAACTTCTCGACTTTGTGACTTCTGCCATTACCTACACCCATCACGGTGACCTGGAGATCTTCATGCGCCCTGTGGATGTGTTGCTCGCTGGTGAAGCTGATTGCAGCGGGAAAGTTATTCTGTATGGTTCGCTGCTGAATCAGGTCGACATTCCTTTCCTGGTGGTCTATCTGGATGGACACATCACGATTGGGGTAAGGGGTAAATTCTCCCGCAACAACGGGATGTTTTTCATGCATGAGACAGATACCTACACCCTGGCAGAAACGACAGCAGAAGGATTCCGCATCGGGCACTCAGAGTTGATTGAGCCTATGGAAACCTGGCATTACAAATACCTTCAAAGGCCAGGCAAAACGGAGAAATTATTTGACTTATGGAAAAATGATTCCCTTGAATTTGCAGACCGAGTGGATCTGGCTGGCTACCGGGCACCCGCGGTGAGGTAACTTTCATTAGGCAAACAACCATTCTCCTCCTATCTTTTCAGGCTCATTGCAACCACGCGAACAGGATCACATGCCCCAAACTACTTTTTCCCTGGATAAAACCTATGCTCAGAAGCTGGATCAGGAAGACCCCCTGGCGTCGTATCGGGAACACTTCCATATGCCCAAAATCCGTAGAAAGGCAGCCATCTATCTCGTTGGGAACTCTTTGGGGCTCCAACCCAAAGCGGTCAAGGCTTATGTTAACGAGGAGTTAAAGGATTGGGCAAAGCTGGGCGTTGAAGGCCATTTTCACGGACAATCCCCGTGGATGTCCTACCATGAGTTCCTCACTGAGCCTATGGCAAACATTGTCGGTGGATTGCCATCTGAAGTGGTTGTGATGAACAGTCTCACCGTGAATCTTCACCTCTTGATGGCCAGCTTTTTCCGGCCTCAGGGAAGGCGGAGAAAGATCCTTATCGAAGCAGACGCATTCCCGTCAGATTTGTATGCCGTCAAATCTCAGCTTCGCTGGCACGGGCTCAATCCGGAGGAGGATCTGCTGCTGCTTCGCCCCAGAAAGGGAGAACATACCCTACGCACCGGCGATATCCTCAACATGATCGAAACCTGGGGAGCCGATATCGCTACCACCCTGCTCGGAGGAGTCAATTATTACACGGGACAGTGGTTTGACATGGAAAAAATCACGGCAGCTGCCCGGGAAAAAGGAATCAAAGTCGGGTGGGATCTGGCCCATGCGGCCGGCAACGTTCCCCTAAAGTTGCACGACTGGGGAGTAGATTTTGCCGCATGGTGCAACTACAAATATCTCAATGGCGGTCCTGGAGGCGTCTCCGGCTGTTTTGTGCACGAGCGGCATCACAAGGATGCTTCTCTCCAACGCCTGGCTGGCTGGTGGGGCCACAAAAAGGAAACTCGCTTTGACATGGAGCCCGTGTTTGACCCGATTCCTTCCGCAGAAGGATGGCAGCTCAGTAACGCGCCCGTGCTCAGTATGGCTGCATTCAGGGCATCACTGGATATCTTCGCCGAAGTTGGCATAAATGCCTTGAGAGAAAAATCTCTGCGGTTGAGTGGCTATCTCCGACAATTGCTCAAGAATCGGGATGACCTCCCGGAGTTTACCATCATTACACCGGCTGAAGCCGCTGCCAGTGGATGCCAGTTATCTCTCCTCACGAGTGACAACGGAAAAGCACTTTTTGACTGGCTGACAGATAACCGGGTGATTTGTGACTGGCGCGAACCCAATGTCATCCGGGTGGCACCCGTGCCGCTGTACAACACCTGCGCTGATGTCTGGGCGTTTACCCAGATCCTGGCCGATTTTCAGTCTTCACAGGCATCCGACGAATGACATTCTGGTTCTGGGAGCGGATGTCTCCCGATCAGCGGGCCCGGCAATGGCTGGACTGGCTGGATGAAGGAGACTTGACGGCCATCGTTTCTGACCTGAAAAAGCATCCCGAAACGCTCAAAAAAACCGCTATTCCGCTGCTGCATGTGTCAATTTTGGCAGGAAAGCGGAAGCTCATACAGGCTTTTCTGCAACATGGAGCCAATCCTAACCAACCTGATCGATACGGCGTATTTGCCCTCATACTGGCTCTGGAGCAGGAACAGGCAGCCGAATTGATTCCTGTCCTGCTGGCGCATGGGGCGAATCCCGACCAGCAGGATACATTTGGGGCTACCCCACTGATGTATGCGGCTCAGCGGGGCCATACAGCTACCATGGCCCAACTTATCGGGGCAGGCTGGATTTCCGTGATCAGGAGGGGAATACGGCTTTGTTGTACGCTGCAGAAGCCAATCAGGGCCTTGCTCTGGGCCTTCTCCTGGAAATGGGAGCTAATCCATCCGTTCGGAATTTCGACGGACTAGATGCCCTGGATAAAGCGACTGATCCGCAGCTTAAAGCCAAGGTTTTATTGGCAATCGCTGGGGAGTGATCTCAACTCCGAAAACGGGGCTGCTTTTATTCGAAATCCAACAAATGTCGAAAAATCGTAATAAATAGAAGTCGTTTTTTCCAGAATCTTTGCCTATTTGTGTCCTGCATCAGACTTACAACTTTGCGATCTGTTTCAGGAGTATGAAGACATTTTACTGGCTAGAAATCTGGACGGACCCTACATTCTATGACCGCGCCTGCGAAATCATGGGGCTGCTCCCGGAGTCAAAGCCCCGGTCAATTATCAAAATCCAGCCCCTCGAAGTGGAGGATGAGCCTCAATGGTATGAAATTGATACCTATCTGGACTTGCTGGAGGACAAGTATGATCAATTGGCCGAGGTGGGGATAGAACGAAAGGATATTTCCATCTGGATCAATGTATCTCACGAAGAAGAAATTTGTGATTTTTATCTTGATCCGCTCACGGTATTACGCCTGGGAGAGGAAGGGATTAAGCCCTGTATCACCTGCTGGCAGGGAGACGAATGGGGCCTTGGAGCGATGTTTGAAGATCAGAACATCTCCGAGCGCGTGGTCAACATTGAAGGCATGTGGCTGGGAGAGAAGCGGAAAGAAGACGGACCTGCCTTTCGGGAGCTGACGGTTCAGTTTGACGATCACTCCTATTGGTATGCCCGCCTGGTGGCCTACTCGGATGTGTTTGAATGGAGAAAAACCGACCGCGATGTCCAGGCGGGCTGGCAGCCGGGGATGATCCTCATGGAGCAGATCGAAAGCGGAGCCATTGAACAGCTGGTGGTGGATCTGCTGCGCCAGCGAAGATTTGAGCAGGCATTCCGTCGCCTTATTGGTGACGAC
>CAZLKP010000280.1:1164-6666 GCA_964560095.1 uncultured Bacteroidia bacterium | reverse complement strand
AGGGGTACATTGATGAGGCAGGGATTGGCATCCTGCGTATGCTGGAACTCACCTCCAATGAGGCTGTCAAGCAGGCTGTCATGGCTGGTTTGGGCTTGTCGGTGATGCCGCTGATTGGTATTCGCCGTGAATTGGAGCGGGGGTCTTTGCGGATTTTGCCTACCAAAGGATTTCCCATTACCACCCGATGGAATCTCGTCTGGCTGAAAGGCAAACAACATACCCCGGCAGCTGCCGCCTTTCTGACATATATACGCCGCGAAAAAGATAATATCATCAACACCTACTTTTCCCCGGAGAATAGAAGAATTCTCACCAAAGGGCAGTCGTAAAAATCATCAAATTAGCATACAATAATTTTCTATTTGAAGCATTGGGTACACCTCATTTTTTGGTCTAGGAAGACAACATTGTGAAGATGTCCGCCCATGGGCTACACCCAAACAATCCTGCTACTACAGCAGTTTTGCCACCATGAGTCAAGTTAATTTCTTCTGGTTCCGTCGCGACCTTCGCTTGGATGATAATGCAGGGTTGTTCCACGCGCTTACCTCTGGAAAACCAGTGGTGCCGGTCTTTATTTTCGACCGACAGATCCTGGATGAATTGCCCACCAAAGACGCCCGTGTCGAATTCATTCATGATACCCTCCACGGCATGCAGAAAGAACTCCGGGAATTGGGGTCCACCCTCGTGGTGCGTTACGGCGAACCCGCGGAGATCTGGAAGTCCTGGATAGAAGAATTTGATATCTCTGCTGTTTATACCAACCATGACTATGAGCCCTATGCCAAGCAGCGGGACCAACAGACCGTGGAGTTGCTTCAGGAGCAAGGCATTGGCTTTCACACCTTCCGTGATCAGGTCATTTTTGAAAAACGCGAAATCCTGACCCAGCAAGATAAGCCCTACACGGTTTTTACTCCCTATTCCAAAAACTGGCGGGCAACACTCACAGAAGACCGCCTGAAAGATGTCGGTACGGAAGCGCATGTCAATGCGTTTGCCGACATGGATGCCCGCGAGATTCCTTCCCTGGAAAGTATGGGGTTTGTACCGACGGATATTGAGATTCCGCCCCGTATTCCAGACAAAGACATCATCAGGCTATACGATGAAAAGCGTAATTTCCCGGCGGAGGAAGGCACCACCCGGGTCGGTATTCACCTGCGATTTGGAACGCTCAGTCTCCGGAAACTGGCGCGGGTGGCCCGCAAACTCAATGACACCTATCTCAATGAGTTGATTTGGCGCGAATTTTACATGCAGATTCTTTGGAATTTTCCCCACGTGGTGAACGGACCGTTTCGGGAAGAATATGCAGCTGTGGCATGGAGAAACGACGAGGAGCAATTTGAAGCGTGGAAACAAGGCAAAACCGGCTACCCGATGGTAGATGCGGGGATGCGTCAACTCAAAGAGACTGGGTATATGCACAACCGCGTGCGGATGGTCACGGCCAGCTTTCTCACCAAGCATTTGCTCATTAACTGGCAGTGGGGCGAAGCCTGGTTTGCCGAACAGTTGCTCGATTTCGAGCTGTCTTCCAACAATGGCGGCTGGCAGTGGGCCGCCGGCTCCGGCACAGATGCCGCGCCCTATTTCCGGATTTTTAATCCGGAAAGTCAATTCAAAAAATTCGATCCCAAAGGAAAGTATATTCGCCAATGGGTACCTGAATATGGCACGCCCGCCTATCCTGAGCCAATCGTTGAGCACAAATTTGCCCGTGAGCGATGTCTGGAGGCGTATAAGACGGCGCTAAAAGGAGGGTAGAAGAATCACTACAGAGATGATTCCCACTCTGATATCTTGATGCTTGATTCTCCTGCGCGGGTTAGTTCATTTTTTCTGATGACATCCTGGCTGTCGCTGCTGGCTCAGCCTTTTGAAAATCCCATTGCGGAGCAACGGGCAGATCCCTGGGTACACAGGACCGATGACGGTGTGTATTATCTGATTGCGACAGTTCCGGAATATGACCGCATTGTGATTCGCGAAGCGTCTTCTATCAACGGCCTTTCAACTGCGGAAGAGCAGGTGGTCTGGACCCGGCACGAATCCGGCGTGATGAGTCACCACATCTGGGCCCCGGAGTTGCACCGCATGGTGGGCGTCTGGTACATCTACTTTGCCGCAGGGGAAGCCGATGACATCTGAAAGATCCGGATGCGGGTATGGTCGAATCCTGCTGCTGATCCGATGGAGGGAGAGTGGACGGAAGAGGGACAGATCGAGACGAGCCGCAGCTCCTTTTCTCTGGATGCTACCACCTTTGAGCACAAAGAAAAACGCTATCTCATCTGGGCACAGGATGTGGTGGAAGGAGAAGGGGGAACAAGTCTGGTGATGTCTGAAATGGAAAATCCGACCACCTTAAAAGGTCCGGAGATTGTGCTGACGAATCCGGAATTTGACTGGGAGTGGCAGAAATACAACGTGAATGAGGGACCGGCGGTCCTGAAGCATGGTGGACGGATATTCGTGATTTATTCATCAAGTGCGACGAACCACAACTACTGTACGGGCTTACTGTGGGCGGATGCTGAATCGGATCTTCTGAATCCGGCCAATTGGCATAAGTCACCCGGGCCGGTATTTTACACCAACGCAGACCTGGATCGCTATGGCCCTGGCCACAACTCCTTCACCCTCGCCGAAGACGGAGAGACACCCGTGATGATTTATCATGCCCGCAACTATAAAGAGATCGAGGGCCATGAACTCGACGACCCCAACCGTGCCACTATATGCCATGGGACACAAATCATGCCTGATGAACCTCAAATAAGATCCAACCAAAGGAAGGAAACGACCCTGATGATGGACTTGAAATGAAAACCGTTTTGGGGTCGGAGTGGTCCCGCCCGGTTGGGGGAGGGAATTTTTGAAAACGGATTCAGGCCCACTCTGTTTCGGTACTAACAGCACTTTGACAATTTCGTGGGTATATAGACCATAATCAGTTCAGCGTTGACTTTTGGCAAAAAATCAGATTTGGGGACATCAAAGTACGATAAACACTGATCAGACTGGGAAATCTTTTCAGGTGAGTGAAAGAATTTCTATATTTTATCATCATATGACATTAACCCACGTACAATGATGAACTCCAAGCACATCCTGTATGCCTTCCTCGCCGTGACACTTGTCGCCAGTAGTTTCCTCGTCTTTAATTCTAGCTCATCGGCTGCCGATAATGATCTCTTTTCTGAAAAGACGGTATCTGACCTTGCATATGATTACGGTATCCAGCCATCGGAGATTGAAAAGAGATTGAAAGACTATAATGAATTTCAACGGATGATGATTGACAAGGATCGGCAAATTGAACAACTCAAAATTGATCTCATTAATCGCGCAGATGACATCCAAAATCTCCAGAAGCAAGTCAACTACCTGAAAGAACAAGTCATCAATAGCAGTCTGGTACACTCAGGGTCAAATGCCCGAATTTCAAATTCCCGGGGGGAAATAGATCCCCTGTCTCTAAAACACGAAGGAGATTGGAAAGCTTGTGAGGTTTGGAGTGGAAGAATGAGCGAAGGAAAAGTCTATTCCTTACTGTTTGAATCTGTTAACCTAAAAGTATTCAGCTACCAGTTCTTTGCTTTCAAAGATTTGTGTTCCGCATCTGACAAGGCAAGGGAACTAATCTCGGTGGTAGGGGGCTTTCCAGTATTCCTTGGGTACAAGTTGATCAATGGACAATCCTATTATTGTGTCATGGTGGGTGCCTTTGCTGAAGAGCAGGACGCCAGGAATGCGAAAAATGAACTTAAAAGTATCGGAAGGAAAGTTGGGCAGGCCAATCCCTTTATCGTGACGCCTCGCACGATCTACGAATAGTACGATTATCATGATCAGAAAGCCGGTTTTCCTCGTCTTAGTGGATATCCGCTTACTGGGGTGCTTACTCCTTCCATTCCTATTTGTCGGACCTGCAAGTGCTCAAGGTGGAGATTCGGGCACTAATCCTAAACTAGCTCATATACAACGCAGTCTTGATCAGTTTATCCAATCCTTTGTCGATGCACAAAAGGCCATTAATCGGGGTGAAGACTCTGTTCAAAGCGTTAGCCAATTGAGCAAAGAAATTGAGGAGTTGATACCCGTAGAGATAGATCGCAGATTGCTGGTTCCCGAACTTATGGATCGGCTACTACCTTTCTGCCCTAAAAGGGAAACCAACATCTTGTTTGAGACCCAAATCCTAGTTCACCCTAAAAACAGTAGCTCAACCTTGTTTACAGCTGAAGTTGGCCTCCGTTTGCTAAGGAATTTTCGGGACACCATTGTTATACGATCTTCTAAAATCCTATTTAACGATATCAAGTGTTATGAAATAGGATCAGTTATCACCCAAATCGGTGCATCAGCCATCATTTTTGACAATTTGATGAAAGAGACATTTAGCACAAACGATTACCTATTGGCTATGCAGGATGACTGCCTGCAATTGTATAAATGGATGGTAGGTCAGCCCTCAGAGCTATGGTCCATTGGTTCATTTCCTTTGGAGGGGCCATTAAAGTACTTTGAGTTTGATTCTGCATTTACCTACTTTTTGAATGTGGAGTTTTTAGGAGGGAGAAAGTACCATGGTCAATTTTCAACTGACGGATTTGAAACGCTACTAGAGAACCGAAAAAGCCTTGGTTTTGAGGGTATGGTACTTTCGGTCTATCGAGAGAAGGGGCAGCCCGCTCCTGGAGTTAATTCAAACTCCCTAATTGAAATAAGAGATACCGTCTACTCGTCCCGTGGGCCCGCATCACAGGTAGACTCTTTTGCAATTTCGCTTCTGTTCAGAATTAATGGAATGAAGATAGAAGAGATTGAAGAGAACATATTCCAACTGTCTGGTCCTTCCCCTCTTTCACCTAATCATTCTGAAGTTGATCCGCTAGGTGGAGATGGCCCCTTGGAGAAAATCTTGACTAATGTTCTCACCTATATTATCACCGGAATCATAGGTTTTGTTGCATTAGTCCTGGTAGCGGCATTGAACTGGAAAACAAGGCTGGAAATCTTATTTCGGAAGCTTTTCCGATTGCGGAAGCGATAGCACCGCACTGTATTGATATGACTAGATCCCTAAGGTTCATATTTGCGCAATAGCGTTCGGCTGATGAAAGCCATGATTAACCTTTCTTGAGTCAAAGGAAAAATCATGTTACCTCAGCCTAGAAAGACCAGGGATTGACTATTCGTTTAGTCACTGCGACTTTTGGGGTAGCTTTCAATTTTTTCCCATGTTTCTTGGTAACATTCCGAGGATTTTTGTTAAATGCTTTCCCTGGCTGAATGCATCAATTTCCGCATATGCCTCTAAGATTTCATCATTGGAATGAATCAAAATACATCCTTCGAACTTTGACAATAATTCATCAATGCGCTTTCGTCCCCACCCCCTCTGCTTTACAATTGACAATAGTTCGGCTTTCACCGGAAAAGGCAAAAGCACCACAACTTCTTCGGAAAAAATAGAAACTCCATTTA
>CAZLKP010000280.1:0-1154 GCA_964560095.1 uncultured Bacteroidia bacterium | reverse complement strand
TTACCTGAAGGTCGTTTATTTTCCCTGTGAGAAAGTGTAACCATGCGTTTGTATCAGGAATGACTCTGGTCATTTTCTAATCAGGTCAAGCAATTCTTCCAGACTCTCATCACCAGGCCAGGCTCCTCTAATTTCACCTAACGGGTTGGATTTTTTACCCTCTCTCAATTGTCGCTGAATCTGCTGTTCTACAGATTCAGATTTAGGAAGGCGTCGGAATATGTCATCTGAATCTCCGGGACTTGAAATCTGATCAATGTGAATATAAGAGAGCTTTCCATCGGGCCGGAAATAGCCAGTTCCAATTAACGCAAGCTCCTTTCCCCAATATTGCTCAACTCCACCTTCCCTCAATTCATCAGTCAAAAATCCAGTTGCATGTCCTTCCTTCATTATGACCTTAACTCTGGATCTGGAATGTTCCAACAAATCCAACTTTCCTACAACTGCCACCTTCTGCGGATCCGGTGTCTGCTCTTCCAATACCTTTATCCTTTCAAAATCTAACTGATTCAACGTAATAGTAGTCTCTGGATTTCCATTGCTGATGGTGACAGTCTCGTTCTCAGAACCAAGAACTTTTCGAAGACGTTTCATGTCTTTCAGCAATGGTTTATCCAAAAAGGAGTCATGTTTTTTAGACAAAGCCTGCTGAAAACTTTTGATCACCAAGCTCATCCCTGACTCCTGACCGTAAAGTTGGTCCCATTCCGGGTGGTCTAAATCCATCTGAACGCCTGAAAGTTGCTGAATTATAAGCGGAGCACTGAGTTCCAGAATTGTAGAGCCTTCTTTGAGGCCGACAAGATCAATCCTTACTCCTTCAATTACCTGTGATGGCCTTTTCCCCCGGCTTTTGCTGAATCCATTAACCCGAATTTGCATGGCATCACGGGCAATATCCAATAGAATACTGGAAAGCTCCGCTAGCTTTTCCAGCGAGATAGTCCCGTCATCTTGTGGACTTCCCTTTAATTTAACTTCGTAGTTCATGAAGGTTCAGTCTAAATATAGGAGTCAGTAATCAGCCGATTCTAATGAAAAGATAGCGAATAGCCCGAATCCTATCGCTGATTATAAAAATATTTGTGGCCTACCACCAAAAAACAGACAATAATAAGGAGCAATCCCCGCCCCTCACTTCCCAATACAAA
>CAZLKP010000279.1:0-6693 GCA_964560095.1 uncultured Bacteroidia bacterium | reverse complement strand
CTTTTTTTAAGTACCCGAGGATAGAATTCGAGGGAATCGAAATACTCCTGTGAACATGAACGGAAAAACAGGCGACAGAAAGCAGGAAAGATGTTCCTTAGAAAAATATCCAAAAAAATTGGTTTTATACTAATAATTTTATAGTTTGCTAAAAATTAACACTACCTGCTAAGTCGGTTTGCTAACTTTTGCCCGTCATGAGTGAAAAAGAAAAACAAGTCATCGGCATCAATCTGAAGTACCTGCGTAAGCTCAAAAACCTGACCCAGCAGGAACTGGCAGATGAATTAGAAATCCGTCGTTCTTCTATCGGCGCCTACGAGGAGTGCAGAGCCACTCCTAAGTATGACACACTGGAGCGAATGTCCGATTTTTTCCAGATTACCATTGATCATTTGGTGAAAGAAGATCTCACCAAATACACACAGGAGGAACTCTCCAATGCTGCCACCCGGATGGTGGACATCAGCGGGAGGAGTATTCGTATCCTGAACACGACCACCGATAATACCGGTCGCAGCAACATCGAGTTTGTTCCGATGAAGGCTTCAGCCGGTTACCTCAATGGCTTTGCTGATCCAGAATACATTGAAGAGCTTCCCAAGTTTCAGATTCCCACCCTTCGGGCTGGAACCTACCGAGCATTTGAAATCAAAGGTGATTCCATGCTCCCGCTCAAATCAGGGACGATCATCATTGGTGAATACATGGAGGACTGGCGCTCCATCAAAGAAGGGGAAACATATGTGATTGTTTCTGGGTCAGAGGGGGTGGTTTACAAGCGCGTGTATCAACTAGCGCCCGGCACAGAAGATCACGCCTTGCTCCTCAAATCCGATAATCCGGCTTATCCTGAGTTCGAAATCCCCATGTCTGATGTCCGGGAAGTCTGGAAGGCGAAGATGTTCATGAGCGATGAGTTCCCAACGCCTGATATCTCTCTGGAGAAGCTCTCCTCCATGGTCATGGACCTTCAGCAACAGATGATCAAAATAAAAGAGGGATAAAGAATTTCCCTCTTTCAATGCTTTCCTCTACTTTGCAGGAGTGGATTCACCCCTTCCTGCGATATGTTTTCTACTTATCTACACTCGTCTCGTCTTTTCCCCACTATCTTCCGGGTGTCTATTTTGTTGGCTGTTGTAGGCTGCCAGTCCGATTCTGGGTCAGCTGGTGGTCAACCCTCCAATTCTACTATCCCTACTGCTACCGATTCATTGAATGGTATGGGCTTGGGGATGGCAGAAGGTGACACAAGCGGTTCCAGATTGGTTGGGGAAATGGAAACTTCATTTCCTGACTCCGTCCACGGGAATCCCTTGATTTCTGACCTTGAACAGTCTCTCCGTGATGCTGGCTTAGTCAACGTTCAGCAGGTTGAACCCTCTATTCGTGTATCACTTGCCTACTCGACTACAAATAATTTTCTCGAAGCAGATGTTTATGGCGAACTGATGAAATGCTATTTGCAACCGGAAGTGGCACAAATGGCAGCTGAAGCTTCTGCCTGTGTTCAAAAAAAAGATTCTTCCTTGAGACTGATCATTTTTGATGGTGTACGTCCACGCTCTGTTCAGCGCAGAATGTGGGATATCGTTAAGGGCACTAACCAGCAGAAATATGTTGCCTCCCCCGATGCAGGTGGAGGCATGCATAACTATGGATGTGCCATTGATCTTGGCCTCTTTCACTTGGATACCGGGTTGGTGGATATGGGCACACCGTTTGATTTTTTCGGCGACCTGGCCCAACCTCGGTATGAAGTGCGGTTTGTTAATGAGGGGAAACTAAACCAGGTACATCTGGATAACCGGCGAACGTTAAGGGCCTGCATGCTGGAAGCTGGGTTTTCCGGGATTTTGAGTGAGTGGTGGCATTTTAATGCATTTTCAAAAAAAGTGGCGAGGGAGAAGTATTCGATTGTAGAATAAGGACTCCCGGTACACGGTTCCTATTTTTTTTTTAATCCTGGGAGCAGGATGCTGATCCTTCCCTGAAAACCATGTATTTTATTGGGAAATTTTCTTCATGTTCAGCTACGGACAAGACCATTTGACTGTTTCTACCGCTCTCAAACTCCTCAGAAAAGAGGAGTCTGGCACCCTGAGCCAGGAAACCAAAGAAAGAATTGCTCAATCTGCCCGGATTGTTTCCAGGATTTCTCAGGGAGACAAAGCTGTATATGGCATTAACACGGGGTTTGGCCCACTTTGCAATACAATCATTTCGCGGGAAAACACGCTGGAACTCCAGCGAAGAATCCTCATCAGTCACAGTGTTGGCGTCGGGAACCCGATTGATAGGGATCTCTCCCGGCTGATGTTCATTCTGAAGGTCCATGCCTTGGCAAAAGGAAACTCGGGGATTTCTCCCGAAGTGATTGATCGGGTTCTCTGGCACATTGACCAGGACGTCATTTCAGTGGTACCTGAACAAGGCTCCGTTGGCGCGTCAGGGGACTTAGCCCCGCTGGCTCACCTGTTTCTGCCGTTAATTGGCGAGGGGCAAGTCTTGACAAAAACCGATTCTGTTCATGCTGCTGATGTTCTGCAGTCGTATGGATTGAAGCCCCTTGTGCTCGGCCCCAAATCTGGGTTGGCTCTGATCAATGGAACCCAGTTCATGGCCGCTCATGCTATTCTGGTGGTTGAGAGGCTTCGTATGGCCCTTTCTCAGGCAGACCTTATTGCTGCCATGATGGTTGACGGGTTGATGGGATCCCGGATGCCTTTCCACCCGGACCTGCATGCACTTCGGCCTTTTCCCGGCAATCAACACGTGGCCTCCAGGATGTTTCGTTTTTTGGATCAATCCGAGATCGTTGACTCCCATGCCGAATGCGATCGTGTTCAGGATCCATACTCTCTCCGATGTGTGCCACAGGTGCATGGAGCTTCTAGAACAGCCTGGCTGCATCTCAAAGATGCAGTAGAAACAGAAATCAACTCCGTTACAGATAATCCGGTGATTCTGTCAGAGGATTTTACCATTTCCGGGGGCAATTTTCATGGCCAGCCTCTGGCCCTGCCCCTCGATTATGCCTGCCTGGCTGCACATGAGTTGGGAAGTATTTCTGACCGTCGATCCTACCTTTCTCTTGAAGGAAAAACCGAGGATACCCCCAAACTGCTCATGCGTGAAACGGGGGTTAATTCTGGTTTTATGATCCTTCAATACACCGCGGCAGCCCTGGTGAGCGAGAATAAAGGCCTTTGCTTTCCGGCTTCTGCTGATAGTATCCCAACATCTTTGGGGCAGGAGGATCATGTCAGCATGGGATCTATCGGGGGGCGAAAAGCACTCCAGGTGACACAAAATCTCATGAATATTCTGGCCATAGAATGGTTGTGCGCAGCGCAGGCGCTGGATTTCAAAAGGCCGCTTTTTTCTGGCCCTGTGATAGAAGAGGCATATCGGATTCTGCGGCAGCGGGTTTCCTTTGCTGAGGAAGATCGGCTGTTCGTTAGGGATATTAAGCACGCTCAAGAACTGTTGCTGGAGGGTGCGTTAATAGAGGCAGACAAAGACCGGTTAACGGATCCACTTTCTGACATATATGAACATTACTGAGCCATTGATATGACTTTTCAGGAAGAAATTCTTCAGGGAATTCCAGCCGAATTACCACCTCCCAGTCTATATCCGAAAGAGGGAAATCCGGCTCCCAAGCGTAAAGATATTCTGAGTACGAAAGAGAAAAAGCTAGCCTTGAAAAATGCGTTGCGCTATTTTCCTGAGCCTTGGCATCGGGAGCTGGCGGGTGAATTTTTGAATGAGCTGGAAACGACCGGGAGGATTTACATGTATCGGTTCAAGCCTTCCTATGCCATGTATGCCAGGCCGATAGGCGAGTACCCGGCTCAACTCGACCAGACTGCCGCCATTATGCTCATGATCCAGAATAACCTGGATCCGGTGGTGGCCCAGCATCCGGAAGAATTGATCACCTACGGCGGAAACGGAGCAGTTTTTCAGAACTGGGCGCAGTACCTGCTGACGATGAAGTATCTGGCAATCATGACCAACTCCCAGACCCTTCACATGTATTCTGGTCACCCAATGGGCCTGTTTCCTTCTACTTCCCAGGCTCCCCGGGTTGTGGTGACCAACGGGATGATGATTCCAAATTATTCCAAACCCGACGACTGGGAGCGCTACAATGCCCTGGGGGTGACACAGTTTGGCCAAATGACTGCTGGTTCCTACATGTATATCGGGCCGCAGGGGATTGTTCATGGTACCACCATCACGGTCATGAACGCATTCAGGATGAAGCTGAAGGAGGGAGAGTCGTCGGGCAAAATATTCCTGACAGCCGGCCTCGGAGGCATGTCCGGGGCGCAACCCAAGGCAGGCAACATTGCCGGCTGCATCACCGTGTGTGCAGAAGTGAATCCCAAAGCAGCCATGAAACGTCATGAACAAGGATGGGTAGATGAGGTCACCACAGATTTGGACGCGCTTCTGACCCGGGTTACCCGGGCATTGCAACAGCAGGAGGTGGTGTCGATTGCCTACGTCGGGAATGTCGTGGAAGTATGGGAACGATTGGCTGAAGAAGGGGTCTTTGTGCATCTTGGCTCTGACCAGACCAGCCTGCATAATCCCTGGGCGGGAGGGTATTATCCAGTGGGACTTAGTTATGATCAGGCGAATGAAATGATGGCTAGTGACCCCGGTCAGTTTCGGGAAATGGTGAAGGAAAGCCTGCGGCGACATGCTGCAGCCATCAACCAGCATACAGCACAGGGTACGTATTTTTTTGATTACGGGAATGCCTTTCTTCTGGAGGCATCACGTGCAGGTGCTGATGTCCTGCAGGAAGATGGGAAAACCTTTCGATACCCTTCTTATGTGCAGGATATTCTGGGGCCGAAATGCTTCGATCTCGGGTTTGGGCCCTTCCGTTGGGTATGTGCCTCTGGAGATGAGAATGATCTTGATCAAACAGATCAACTGGCGCTTAGGATTATGGAAGAAATGCTTTCAGACGCCCCGGAGATTATCCAGCAACAACTGAAAGACAATATCCGATGGATCAGGGAAGCCAAATCCAACCAGCTGGTAGTGGGATCCCAAGCCCGGATTCTGTACGCGGATGCCGAGGGTAGAATGGCCATTGCCCTGGCCTTTAACCAGGCCATCCGCGACGGGCGCCTGGCCGGACCAGTGATCCTTGGGCGTGATCATCACGATGTGAGCGGCACGGATTCTCCGTTTCGGGAAACCTCAAATATTTATGATGGCAGCCAGTTTACAGCTGATATGGCCATCCAGAATGTAATCGGAGACAGCTTCCGGGGAGCCACCTGGGTTTCCATCCATAATGGCGGTGGAGTAGGATGGGGGGAAGTGATCAATGGAGGATTTGGGATGCTACTGGATGGCAGCGAGGAAGCAGACCGGAGAATATCAAACATGTTGTTTTTCGATGTCAACAATGGAATTGCACGAAGAAGCTGGGCCAGGAATAAGGAGGCCATAATCGCCATTGAGCGAGAAATGAATAGAACTCCTTCACTCAAAGTCACATTGCCCAACCTAGTCAAGGATGATCTGTTTAACGAACTGTTTTAAGGTGAAATATGAGTGTTCCTCAATCCATGACACTTTCCGGTCCTTTTACTCAGATACTCACGATGAATGGCCTCCCGGCGAGGGGGGGGCTACAAGATGAGCAGCTTCTCACGATTCGCCATGCCGGCATTCTTCATTTCCAGGGCAGCATTGTCGAGGTTGGTTCATTTGATGCTCTTCTACGAACTCATCCAAAAGCTATTATTGACGAATGGGGAAGGCAGATGGTAGTCCTGCCCGGACTGATCGATTGTCACACCCACATCTGTTTTGCCGGATCCCGGGCCAAAGATTATGCTGCCCGGAATGCAGGTCAATCATACCTGGAAATCGCAAAAGCCGGCGGGGGAATCTGGAGCACGGTTCATCCGACCCGAAAGGCCGATACACGACAACTGGCGGATGAAATGCTCACACGGATGGATCGGCTGATGAAACATGGAATCACGACTGTGGAAGTCAAAAGTGGGTATGGACTTTCTGTCGAATCAGAACTCAACATGCTGAGAGCCATCCAATTGGCTGGTTCTGAGCATCAGCTAGATGTGATCCCGACCTGTCTTGCTGCTCATATTGTGCCCAAGGGTGCGGGTCTCTCGGAGAGAGAATACCTGGACCTGATCCTCGATCAATTGGTACCTGTGATCAGGGAGGAGTTCTTGGCTAATCGGTTTGATATTTTCATTGAGGAAAGTGCTTTTTCTGTTGAGGAAGGAAAGAGATACCTCAAATGCCTCAAAGATCTGGGGTTTGAGCTGACAGTTCATGGGGACCAGTTCACACCAGGTGGTAGTTGGGTAGCGGTGGAGGTCGGCGCCCGGAGTGTGGACCATTTGGAGGCATCCGGAGAACGGGAGATACAATTCTTGGTGAAGAGTGATGTGATACCGGTGGCATTGCCCGGGGCTTCTATTGGTCTGGGAGTGCCATTTGCTCCAGCCAGAAGACTACTGGATGCGGGATGTTCGCTGGCTATTTCCAGTGATTGGAATCCCGGGTCAGCTCCCCAAGGTGACCTATTGACTCAGGCAGCCATTCTGGGTGCATATGAAAAGCTCAGCAATGCCGAGGTGTTGGCGGGGCTTACTATACGGGCTGCAAACGCCCTTGGCCTTT
>CAZLKP010000278.1:994-6697 GCA_964560095.1 uncultured Bacteroidia bacterium | reverse complement strand
AGAACTGTCCATGCTGCATGATGTTACCTCTAGCCTGCTGGAAAATGTGAATCACTACATTGACATAATCTACCAGTACCCATTCACCTGCCTGAAGGCCTTCTTTAGAATAGGGATATTCGCCTCCCTCCTCTTTCATCTTTTTCATTACCGACTCGGCCAGTGCAGATACGTGGGTGTCGGATGTGCCTGTACAGATCACAAAAAAGTCGGTAACAGATCCATCAGATTGCTGCAAATTCAGCCGCACAATGTCTTTTCCTTTGATGTCCTGGAGGGCCTCCACTGCCAGTTCGGAGAGCGCCTGCGCATCCAGCGCGATTTTGGTCATGTAGTCTGGTTGAGAAATAAAAAAACGTGAAATGGTTTATCCTTGACCCAACGGCCATTCCGTCACAATACGGGATATTTCCCTTTTCGGATTCCGTCTTAGTCAATAAGTTAGCAGTTTCCTTTGGAAAATGAAGCCCTAAAGATGGATTTACCCCGATGGTTGTTTGATTCTGCCCCTTCCCTACAGGGAACGGTGTTTCCCAGGTCCAAGGTGGTATATCGCTCGGCAATCCCTTCTACCAACAGCCTGGCCATGACTCTGCTCAAGGAGGGAGCCGCAGAAGGAACCATCGTTGTAACCGATCATCAAACGGATGGACGGGGACAGAAGGGAAGCAGTTGGTATGCATCTGCTGGCGAAAATCTGACCTTTTCTCTCATTTTGCGCCCCCAGAACCTGGAAAAACAGCTCTTTCATCTTAGTCAGGCTGCGTCTCTGAGTCTATGCGAAGCCATTAAGAACCGGTGTGCCGATGCAGACGTTCGCATCAAATGGCCCAATGACATCCTGATGAACAGGAAAAAGGTGGCTGGGATTCTGATTGAAAGCCAATGGGAAGGCCATGCCATCAAAGGAACAGTGGTTGGTATTGGGGTGAATGTCAATCAGGTTTCATTTCCGGATGGGCTCAGACATCCGGCCACATCATTGAGGCTCGCGTGTGGCCGCCCGATGGACCGGGGGCAGCTGATTCGGGACATTCTGGAGCGGTTTTCGGTCCTCTACGAACGAATTCTGCACCATATCAGCATCGAACGGCGATATCTGAACGTCTTATATGGGTATCAGGAACCGGTGGCGTTGAAATGGGACAGCGGAGAGGGCAGATACCCGGTGCTGGGGGTCAATGAGCATGGGCATGTCGCCATACAACTTCCGGAAGGAATCCGACACTTTGACCTGAAGGAGATTCAATTTTTACTCACATGAATGTGATTCTTGCTGTGGATAGGGGCAATTCCCGCACGAAGCTGGGATTGTTTTCCTACGAGGGCGAATGGCTCAGAGGAAGCAGTACTGAGTCCGGGCAGGCGTCGGATCTGGTGCTGGCATGGGTAAAGGAAAATGACCTTACCCTCACTCATATCGGATGGCTCTCGACGTCTCAGTCCTGGAATCCAGTGGAATGGCATGCGCTGGTCAAACATACGAATCCTGTCATTCACCTTATTCATGCAGAACTTCGCTGGCCGCTCGCACATCGCTATCAGACGCTGGAAACCCTGGGCGCAGATCGGTTTGCGGCCATTGTTGCGGCATGCAACCTCGCCCCGGGACATCCCGTCTTAGTGGTCGATGCCGGCACGGCCATTACTTATGATGTGGCGACTGCCAACCCTGAGTACCTCGGGGGGGCAATTTCTCCCGGCATAGGGATGCGGTATGAGGCTCTGCATCAGTTTACGGCGCGACTGCCCCGAATCACCCGCCACGGGCAGGCGGCTCTAATTGGAGATTCTACCAATGCCAGCATCCGGTCCGGCGTTGAGTATGCTGTAGTGAAAGAAGTACAAGGCATGATTGATGCCTACCGCGAGGAAATGGGAACATCACTCCGGGTCTTCCTCACAGGAGGGGATGGGCAATACTTTGAAAAGCAGCTGAAAAACGTCAACTTTGCCGACGCTTTGCTCGTCCTGCGCGGGATTTATTTCATTATCAAGCACATAGCTTCAATATGATCATTAGGATCGTTTTTGTTTTGGTCTCATTGGCTGCAGGTTTTTCGCCTGCTTTTACTCAAGAGCTGGCCATCAGTCCTTATTCCCGCTACGCGATCGGAGATATTCTCAGTGCTACGACAACCCGCAATGCTTCCATGGGAGGCTTGTCTGTCGCTGCTGACAATTATTTTTCCATTAATCGGGTCAATCCAGCCTCCTACGGAGATCTTTATTACACCACAATGGACGTTTCTGGGTTCTGGCAGGCATCTCAGCTGGAAACCCTGGAGGGGACTGGAAGCAGAACCACCGCCGGAATCCAGAATGCGGCATTTGCATTTCCATCCAATAATAATCTGATCTTTGTGATGGGCTTTTCGCCCTACAGCAGTGTCGGTTACGAAGTGAGAGACCGAAAACAGACCCTCGTTGCTGATACCTTTTTGATTGAAGAAACAACCTACAGCGGCCAGGGAGGGCTGAACCAGGCATTCATCGGTGGGGCAGTGAGGTTGCTAAATCGTCGGTTGCGCTTCGGGGTCAATGCCCAATTCAACTTTGGCAACACGCAGTATAACTGGCGAACCGTGATGTATCGCAATGATACCCTGCTGGCGCCGGATTTTTTTCCGCTCGCCACAACAGAAGATGTATATGTGACTGGTCTCACCGGAAGCGGCGGTTTCATTTACGAAGACACCATCAACGCGGAAAAACGGATTTTCTGGCGGATTGGGGCCATGACTGAATATTCATTCGGGCTTAACGGCGACCGATTTACCATCCTCAGCAATGGATTGATCACTGACACCCTCGGAGGGGTTCAGGAGGGGTCGATCAATGTTCCGCCGAAATTCGGCGTTGGATTTATGGTCAACAGACTGGGGCATTGGTCTCTGGGCGCAGATGTCACCTTCCAGGATTGGTCTAAACTCAGTTTTTTTGGAGAAACCGGTGATTTGGGGCAGGAAATTCGGGTATCACTGGGAGGAGAATGGGTGCCAGACCTCGAATCGTCGAGTTATCTCAAGCGGATGGATTATCGCGCCGGCGCATATTATCACCAGACTTACCTTCAGTTTGATGGGAAGCCGGTGACCGACTATGGGGTGACTGTGGGAATAGGCCTGCCTGCCGACCTCAAAGGGAATTCCCGTTTCAACCGTGGTCGCGCAGTTTCGCGAATTAATATCAGTGCAGAACTCGGCCGGAGGGGGAACCTTGCTGCTGGTTTCCCGATGGAAGAATTGTATGCCCGTATCCGGTTGGGGGCTACCATCAATGACCGCTGGTTTGTGCGTCGGGTGATTGATTAAGCGAAAAAAGCCTCGTATGCTCAAGCAATGGTGGTAGAGAAAATGATCTGGATCGGGCTCTTGTGTGCCCCTCTATGGCTTCAGGCCCAGGAAAGTGATTTTCAGGCCTTTATTCAGGCCAGTATTCGCCGCGATTATAATGAAGCATTCGACCTCCTGTATCAGCAGGAACAGGAGGTCCTTCTCTCAGAAGGCTGGCTGGATAACACGCAGATGTTTCAGCCAGAGCAGTATCTGGCGTCTCGCGTCACATTGGGGTCGGTGGCCCGGCAAGGCTTGCTGAAAGGCCAGGCTATACTGGCACGCCAATCTGACTCTTTAAGAATCTACTGGTACCATCAGTCCGCCGAATCAGTCCTGCTGTATCAGTCCACCCTCCGGGATTCACTGGTACCTGTGTTGTCCAGGGCTGTCACAGCCCTTGGCCCGGATACGCCTCCTGTGTTTTGGAGAGAGCTGTCTGCAGCCATGCTGGCGGATATTCCCACAGACAAATCTGAATGGGCTCTCTGGCTGGATGCATTCCGCGCTTTGGGCTACCTGCTGATCCAGATGCCTGTGGTGGATCCGGCCAATCAGGAACTGGCCGACAGACAATTCGAGTCACTTAGGGCCTTGATTCATGCGTATGGCATAGATTGCATGGAACTTCGGAAAGCTGAGGCATCAAGGGTGCGAATGGGATTTGTCACCCCTGCAGAGAATGCGCGGCTGTTTATGCTGGCGGAGTTCAAGGAGTGCGCATACACAGCTGTTGAGGATACCATTCGCCATCGGATTCAGTCGCTCTCACCCAGTCCTTTTCTCCTGGTGCTTGCAGCAGACAGCTATTTGCAGGATGAAAATTTCTGGGAAGCCCAGCGTCACATGCTCAAAGCCATTGAGGAAGAGTCTGATCCGCGCTACAAGGCTTTACTGGAGCTTCGCCTAGCAGGGATCTATGCGATTCGTCGCAGTTTTCGGTCGGCAAGGCTTCATGCCAAGCAGGCGGATGAGTGGTATCCGGAGTGGGGCCGGCCATGGCTGTTTCTGGCCGATCTGGTGGAATCTTCGGCAGGCACATGTGCCGACAGCCAGCGGCAGCGATGGGGAATCACCTGGCTTGCGATGGAATATTGTGAAACAGCAGCTAGGAAAAACCCGGATCTGAAGGCAGAGGTTGCGGCCCGGCTCAGGCTGTTGCGGGAGGATCTTCCCGGTCCCGAACGAATGGCGTTTCACGGCCTGAACCTTGGCGATCGGATTCCCGTAACATGTTGGATCAATGAAGCAGCCAGGGTTCACTAGGGCTTCTGCTCTTTTAGCGGATTAACCGTACCTTGTACACAAATTCATCAAACACTCTGAATGGAGCATTCACAAACGCCTGTTCTCATCATCGGTACCGGGGCTGAAGCCCGCGTAGCTCTCGATATTGCCAACTCACTGGATGTGTTGGTTTACGGATTCCTCACAGATGATCCGGAAGAGGTCAGCCAAGAAATGAACGATATCCTCATTGTGGGAGAGCTGGGAGGAAAAGACGCTGAAACACTGTTGAAAGACGAAAACAGCAGGTTGGTGGTAGCCATTCGGGATACGACTCAGCGGCAGGAGATGGTCGAAGAACTCTCCAGCCGCCGGGCAGATATCGCCACGCTGGTGCATCCTTCTTCGGTGATTTCACCCTATGCCAAGTTAGGCAACGGGGTGCTGGTCTATCCAGGTGTGCATGTGCTGGCCAACACAATGGTAGGGGCATACAGCCTCATCATGAATGGCGTCAACCTCACCACAGATGTGGTAGTCGGTGAATATGTGACCATCCAGCAGGGTGCCACCATCGGTGCCAACGTCGTCATTGAAGATGAAGCCTTCATTGGGGCAGGTGCGGTGATTCAGCCGGGTCTCACAATTGGCCGTGAAGCCATGATCGGTGCAGGGTCTGTCGTCCTGACTGATGTGCCGGAAAACACAACGGTTTTCGGTAATCCCGCAAAGGTGATGTAGGTCGGGGTTTATTCCCAGCCGTCCAGATCGTCGGTGGAGGGGAAGGTATTTTGGGTGGAATCCCGGGTGGTTTTCATTCGTCGGTTTGCATCTCCGCAATCCATATTGACAGAGTATCCCCGTGGACGCACAAAGGTGGCATCTTCTGGAATACCAATGGTTTCGTCCTCGTAGATCCGCTTCATGTATTTGGCAAATATTGGCAGCGCCATACTGGCCCCCTGTCCATATTTCAGGCTGCGGAATCTTACTCTTCTGTCGGCGCAGCCAACCCACACACCTGAGACCAGGTGAGGGGTGATTCCGATAAACCAGCCATCAGCATGGTTCTGGGTGGTGCCGGTCTTTCCGCCCATCTCATTGCGGAAATGAAAACGATACCGCAGACGCCCGGCAGTTC
>CAZLKP010000278.1:0-984 GCA_964560095.1 uncultured Bacteroidia bacterium | reverse complement strand
GGCAGTTCCGCCTGGCTCATCCACTACGCCTTTCAAAAGCTCGACCATCATGTAGGCATTGCGTTTGCTGAGTACCTGCCTGACTTCACGCGGATGCTCCCACAGCACGTTGCCATGCCTATCTTCGATGCGAGTCACAGCAATAGGCTCTATATAGGTGCCCTGATTGACGAATGTGCAGTAGGCACCGGTGAGTTCCAGAACCTGGAGGTCTGTGGTTCCCAGACACAGCGAAGGAACTTCGTCCAGAGGGGTCTTGATGCCCATTTCCCGGGCATATCTGGCCACCACTCTAGGGGTGAGCGATTGCATCAGTCGGGCGGTGATCAGGTTGGTGGAGGTAGCCAGACCCCGGCGCAGGGTCATATACCCACCAAATTTCCCATCGGAATTTTTGGGTGCCCAGCGGGTGCCTTCCCCATCCACATTTTCGAACACAATCGGCTGATTGAGCTCAATATCGCAGGGTTGACGACCGCCATGGTCTATGGCCGCGGCATAGACAAAAGGCTTGAACGTCGAACCCACCTGTCTACGACCTGTTTCCACGTGGTCATATTTGAAATGTTTGTAATTGATGCCACCGACCCAGACCCGGATATGGCCGTTGCTGGGGTCAATAGACACCATGCCCGTTTCCAGGAATCGGGCGCTCCATTTGACAGAGTCACGAGGCGTCATCACAGTGTCGATATCCCCTTCCCAGGAGAAGATCTTCATTGGGACAGGGGTATTGAATTCCTCTTCAATCTCAGGTTGGGATTTTCCAACAAGCTTGGCCTGTCGGTAGCGCTCCGACTGCTTGGTCAGATCATTGATGATTTCTGGTTTGTATTTCCAGGGCTCCCGGTTGTCGATTTGTTTGTCAAATATTGTCTGCAGCTCACTGAGGTGCTCCTGTACTGCCGCCTCTGCATGTCGCTGCAAATCGGCGTTGAGGGTGGTATAAACCCTGAGTCCGTCGCGATACATGTCGTAGGGCTC
>CAZLKP010000277.1:0-6697 GCA_964560095.1 uncultured Bacteroidia bacterium | reverse complement strand
TGCCTGAATCTTCAATTAAATAAAATCCAGACACCTCCCGGTCGGAATTTCGGCCGAAACTCTAACAACGAAAAACCATCTGAGACTATGCTGAAACGTGTTTTGATGCTCCTCACAGCGGTCCTGTTGATATCTACTACGGGACTGATCGCCCAGGAAGAGGCGGTGGAGAATGCCAGGGATTTGATCCAGCAGGAAAAATTTGACGAAGCCCAATCCGAACTCCGTGGACTCCTCAACAGTGGCGGCCGGATTAAAAATGCCGATGAAATCTACTATTGGCTGGGGGTGATTATGTTTCGCCAAGATGCCTTTGAACAAGCCAAAAGCCTGTTTGAGCAGTCCATAGCTGAAAAATCCAAATCCCCCTACGGTCATGCCGGCCTGGGTATGATGCTCATGATTGAGCAAAACTACACCGAAGCCAACCAGCACCTCCAAGACGCTGAAGACTACTCAAAAGGGAAAATTCCTGAGGTAATCTTTGCTCTCGCTGATGCTTATCTGAAAGGTACAGGACCTGAAATTGCCAAAGCCAAGCAGTTGCTCTATGCCTATCGGACACAGGATTCGGAAGACCCACGCACCTACATCAAACTGGCCGACTACTACAAGACTCAAGGGGTGCCCGAGCTGGCCATGGAGGAATACCAGAACGCGATCGAAAAAGATCCTGCTTACGTGCCTGCCTATGTCAATCTGGCCCAGCTGTATTATCAGCGTGGAAAAGAAACCCGTGCAGGTGAAGACTATCAGAAAGGATATGAGCTGATTACCAAGGCTCTGGAACTCAACCCCAACTTTGCACCTGCTTATCGTGTGCGTGCCGAGCTCTTCCTGATCTCTTCTGCCAATGATCGCTTCGATCGTGCCCGTGCCGATATCGAGAAGTATCTCGAACTGGCCGGAAGTGACCTGAAGGCCAAAGTGCGCTACATTCAGTTCCTCTTCCTCACCGAGGATTACCAGCTGGTGCTGGACGAGATGAACAAAATCGATACCACCACCAACGTGCTTCGCCGTTTGAAGGGAATGTCTCTGGCTGAGCTGGGTGAGTATGACGAAGCGCAGGCAGCAATGGATGAGTATTTTTCTGCAGTGAAGGAGCAATATCACATTGCTCAGGACTACGAGGTGTATGGCGATATTCTGCGTAAAAGTGGAAATCTGGAAGCTGCTGACGAATACTACCAAAAAGCCATGGCTATGAAACCAGCCGAGTATGCAGGCTTTTACGACGAAATGGCTGATTACTATCATCGCGAAGCTCGCAAGATTGAGCTGGCTGCCGCTGAATTCAAAAAAGAAGCCAAGCAGTTGGAAAATCTGGCCATGGAAGCCTACAATGGTGCCAACGCTGCCGCTGACTCCGGCAACGCCGCTGCTCGTGACTCACTCAAGGCTGAGATGGATCAGGCCGTGGCCGACCGCGAAGCCGTGATGGCAAAAGCTGACTCTGTCGAAGCCAGTGCTATCGGTGAGTACGTGCTGGAAGCATACTATCGCCAGCAGGCTGTCACCTTTGCCGATCCGGTAACCTTATCTCACTACAAAGATCTGGGCGTAGCCTACTACAAAGCCGAAAAATGGCGTGGAGCAGACGAGGCGTTTAAAAAAGTGTCGGAACTCAAGGCCGACTATATGTTGCCTTACACCTACCGCTTCAGGATTGCTAGCCAGCTCGAAAATGAGGATCCCGAAGTGAATAACTGGCATGCCAAAGTGGTTTCAGATGATGTGATTGCCGCTTTCGGCGAAAATTCTACGGGAGAAGGCCTCAGCGGTGGTGACCTGAATATTCTGCTCATCTCCTACGAAGTGCAAGCGCTATACGCCTTTGATCCTGAAGGAGATAACGAAGACTACAACTGTGAAGGGGCTCAGCCCTGGATTGATAAGATTACTTCGATTGATCCGAACTATGCCCGGATCGGGCCGGTCAAGGAATTCTGTTCTCAACAGTAGGAATAGAAATCAAACCCATAACAACCTTATACACGAGCTCTCCGTCTTTCTTGAGGAGAGCTCTTTTTCGTCAGGGCTTTCATGCTAACTTCTTTCCTTATGAAATACCTGGCTTTTCTGTCTGTTTTCTGCCTGTTTGCCTGCACCCCGGATAACACGGAGCAGGAGCGTGAGCTGGTATCCAGGCTGCGCTCATCTTCGGATCTTGCCACTGTGGAAATGATTTTCTCAAAAGTGGTCAAGGGCAAAAAGACCAGCACATTTCTGGGCTTTGAGACAGGGTATTCAGATTTCCTCGCCGAAACCGAAGCCCATGCCAAAGCAGGAATTGACCTGAGCCAGGTTCAGGTGCACCGAGTCGATTGGGAAGCAGGAAGCATCCAGATTTTGTTGCCACCTCCACGTATCATCAGCCTGGAGATTCCGGCTGAATCATTCCGGATCAACGAAGAGTATACCCGCGACCATTACTTCAGTGAATTGACTGGAGAAGACATGGATAATTTCTACCGACAGGCCGAGGTGGAAGTTAGGCAGGAAGTTGGGCGAATGAACCTGGAGGCCATGGTCAAGGAAAAGACAGAACTGTTCCTCAGACAGTTTTTGTCAAATGCCGGTTTTTTCAATGTAACCTTCAGCTATCAGGATGTCTCAGGTGAATCGTGACCAACAGAATCGAAGCTGGTTCAGGATGCCTGACTGGTCCCTGCGGACCTGGATAGGTGTGGGGCTGCTGACCTGTGTGTTGATTACGGGTGCGGCATTCTGGGGCTGGTGGAATAGCTGGTCCATTCCCGAGTGGACAACCACACGGTATGAGTATGTCAATAGTCCCACTGTGTTCGAAGAAGTGAGGGACATCGGTCAGCTGGTTGGGGCAGAATATTACGGTGAAGTCATCCACTCTTGGCTCGAGGTGCAGGAAAAAAAAGACTGGCGGAGGCTCTCAGATCTGTATCTCGAAGTGAAAAATATGTACTCGCGCCACTATCGGGCGGCGAATAATCTGCCTATTCGCAGAGAGGAACGAAACATCCGGCAGGATGCATACAATCGATTTGCACTCCGTAGCGGAACGCTTTCGGAAGCGGGCTGGTACCGGAGGGTGTTTCTGAAGCTGGGCATCGCCGAGGCGCAATTGCTGGAAGAAATCCGGACCACTGACTGGCTGGAGTTTGCTCAGACATATGCAAGAGAAATGAAACGTGCCCGTCGCGAATATCGCCAGGAAATCCTCGACGATCCGGTGCTAATCTATTTGGGAAGAGGAGATGTGTTGTTGGGGTATGACCTCAAAACCCTCGATTCTAGCCGTCTGGAATGGACGGGGGATACCCTGCTCATTCTCGGCCTCAATCCCACGGTGATCTCTGCGAGCATCAACCCCTGGTATCTCCCACCGGACCAGGATAGTGCGGGGCGGGGAATTCGTGGGTTTGAAATGCTGCGGGAGTCAGGCGCAGTCACTGCCTCTATGACCGACCGCGTCAAAAAAGGATGCAAGGAAGAACTCATCCGGCAGGCTTACCAAAACAGTGCTGCCGATCTGGCCGAGCAATCGGCCGAGCGCACCTTGCTGCAGTTTTTTAATCTGCTTCTCAAACCCGAAGAGCAACTGTCTGTGGTAGATATTCGCCCCAAGCCACGATATCTTGACATTCGCCGGTGGTCTGCAGATGGCTTCATCAATGCAGAAGAGCTTGCTGTGATCAAGCAGGAAGTGGCTGCTGACAGCCTGTCTGCTGAATGGCTTCCGGTACTGAAAACGCTGGTAGAACCCTGGGGGCAGACTCCCGGCTGGGAGTTTGTGAAGTAGTCATTTCCGCACAAATCTCAGCTGGTAAGGTTCTTCATTTTCCACCACCACAGGCTGAATCCAGAGCTTATCACGCCTCAGAGACAGAATGGTGGCTGTTGCCGGATTCTCATCCTGGGTCATGAGAAGCGTTTTTTTGTTGATTTCGTAGGTGCCTTCGATGTATTCCATAGTGCCAGGGAGATCGGTTTTCATGGTGCCATTCTCGCGAAACTCAAGGATCAGGACGCCGATCATTTGCTCATCTTGTGGGCTTACCTGCCCGTCAATAGATTCCAGCACCCAGGTACCCACCAGATGGGAAGGCCTGGGCCCAAACAGGCTCACACAGGATTGAGAGAAGATGGCAAGGAACAGCAGGTGAATGAATGTTTGCTTCATGATTGTCGCAAGTTAGCGCAGGGAAGTTACGGTTTTGCTCAGGATGTCAAAGGATGTCAGCCACACCCACACAAGCAGTGGTACGACAGATACCAGGAAGCGGGCTTCCTCTCCTGATTCGCCGATCACTGGCATCAGTGTGAGGAATGCTGCCATGCCCGTAAGCACAGTTTCAGACGAACACAGATATCGCCGGTCACCGACCATCAGCCAGAAGGCTCTGATCAGCAACCAGCCCACCAGCCAGAAACCAAGATGAATCAGCCACTTGTACAGGTTAATGTATGGACCCTCAGGTTCGTAGGTGTACATGCCAACCTGAGGTTCGGTGAAGGTGTCGAGTTTGTGCAGAACATGTGACCAGGCTTTTGCTGGTTGTGTGCGAATGGCGGAAAAAACGGCAGCTTTTTGTTTGGCTGTATTCCGACTGTGAATCTCGGTGTTGATGTTGTCCCAGGTCCATTGGTTATCGATGAGTGGTGCCGCTTCGGGCTCCAGCGAAGCTTCGAGTGCCTTGTGGTCGAGCAGAGGCGCCCAGGCGCCTACAAGATTCGCGCCGGAGTGATTGGACCAGATCCATTGGCCATGCTGGACCAGAAGCTTGGTATGCCACCCGCCACTAAGCAGAAGAAGGGGCAGGAGGAAAGGAACAAAGGTATGGAGGCGATTCCGAAAGCGGTAAAGCACGATGCCGATCAGGATGGGAACGAGTGCGATCATGAACGGCCTTGCCAGCTCTGCCATGGACAGGAGGAAGCCGGCTCCAGCCAGGAGCCACATTTGCCAACCACGCCGGTGATCCTGTTTTTCTGCCTTCAGCACCAGCCACCAGAACAACATCAAAAACAGCGGCAAAAGCACATCGTAGATCTGCGGATTACCCATCACGATCTCAATCAGGGCATGAAGCATCACCCAGGAGATGCCAACATGAAGGAGGTAGTCCCGGAGCCTCCTTTTGGTAAACAACACCGGTATCAGAATGATGAGAATGAGGCAGGCCCGAAAAAACTGCCGCGTGATGAAAAAGTAGGAGCCGAACAATTTGTACCAGACGATTTCCAGGGCCGAAATGGCGGGAGGAACCCCGGTCCGTAATTCCACGAAATATTGCCATACATCCCCCCAGGTTGGGAAGAGATCAAAGCTGAAAATATTCATCCACAGGGTAGCGGCCAGCGCAAACACATCCTGGGTGGCCCACCAGGCATACAGCACAAATCCCAGATACAGAAAGATAAAGATCCTGTGTCGGTGATTGTCCAGATAGTGATAGAAGCGGCGAAGCATGGGGCAAATATGGTTATTTCCTCTCCATCAATTCCACCTTCCAGTTGTCCACAAACACCCGCTTCTGCCCGCCGGCCTGCCAGAAATAGACCTTGAGTATATCTCCAGGCTTCACCTCCGGCTGGATGCGCATTTCGTACCTGTATGCTTGCCATTGGCCGGGCTCCAGCGCATATTGAATCCGCGCAGAGGTCTTGCAGGTTTCGCAGAGCGGAAGGCCATCCCGCAGGAAGTGCATCACCAATTGGGCGTTTTTCCAGCGATCCCATTCCATTTCCTGAAAAAATACCTGGGCACTTGTCCGGATCCAGGGCTCCTTCATCTTCAAAAAGGTATCCATCGGCATCTCAAATGCCGGTGAAAATGCCACTTCGGCATTCAGCTCACAGGCATAGTCTCCCTCAAACACAAACTCGCTGCTTCGGTTCGCGGTGGTGTCGGCTTCGAAGTCGTTGATATAGAGAAGGCTGATGTTGTAATCGGCAGGGTCCCTGATTTCCTCCCGCACATCTAGAAAGCGCTTGTCGTAGCGGTCTGGTTTGGGGTTGAAAAAGATCTTCCAGAAGTAGGCTTCCGTCATGTATTCGGCCTCCCAGCCACTCCCCGCCGCATGGGCCTGCCAGGTGATCATGAGATTGAAAGCCGCGCAGGCAAGAGCAAAGAGGGTGGTGAGGGCGACGGGGAGGGTTGAGCGACGCACCCAATCCAGAAAAGCGGCAATCGGTAGCGCCAACAACGCATAGGACTGTACCAGCGCCCGGGCTCCCAGACTTCCGCCATACCACCAGACTTCCCAAGCAAAGATGATGTAAATCGTGAGCGCCATGAACAACCCCAGACCGAAGAAGATCGGCCGGATGCGCCTCCACGAAGGAATGGCCCCAATCCAGGCCAGGATCATGACCGGCGTGTAAATGAGCCAGCCTTTCCGATAGCTGTAGAGGCCGTTGGGAATGTGCGGTCGGGCCCAATCAAACCCGAAATCGCCGTAGCTGTAAAAGATCCAGTGGTCTGTGGCATATTTCCAGTAGCCCAGTTGAATCATGCCCATCACAAACATGCCCAGGCCCAGCAGCACCATATCCCATTTTCGGTCCCAGAGCAGGTGCGCTTTATTTTTGATGCCTGCCCAGCACCAGATATTCCAGCAGAGAGGAATCAGAAGAATCAGCAGATCTGTGGGGCGAATGATCGTAGCCAGGCCCATGCTCAGTCCCAGCCAGAGCGCGGTTCCTCTGTTTGGCT
>CAZLKP010000276.1:0-6745 GCA_964560095.1 uncultured Bacteroidia bacterium | reverse complement strand
AAGCCATGATTGGTCAGTACGAGGAAGATTTTGAAAAGGCTGGGTTTGACCTGGAGGATTCTTTCACAGGAACCGACACCTTTGATGGGGAAGAATACAAAATGTTTCGTGCCACGGGTACTGTCGACAACCCTGATTATGAACTGGTTGGCCGATACAGAATTTTGATTCTTGTCATTGCGCCGGAATACAACAATAACGGTCTCATGCTGACGATGATGGCCCGTGATGACAGCCCCATTCAGTCTTATGAAGATTTTGCTGGAGAAGGTTCTATCTCTACGGTTTTCCAATCCCTGGATATCGAAGAGCCCGAATTGAATGCCAATTAGCGCCCCAATACCGAAGTTCTCAGTTTTACGAGTTTCCAATTTCCAGTCCCTACACCCATGTCTCTGGCCAAAGAAACACAGCGAAGAAGAACTTTTGCTGTCATCGCTCACCCGGATGCCGGAAAGACGACCCTGACAGAAAAACTCCTCCTTTTTGGGGGAGCGATTCATACAGCAGGTGCCGTTAAATCCAACAAAATCAAGCGCCACACCACTTCCGACTTTATGGAAATTGAGCGGCAGCGGGGAATTTCCGTCGCTACTTCGGTGATGGGCTTTGAATACAAGGATCTGCAGGTCAATATTCTCGATACACCTGGCCACCAGGATTTTGCTGAGGATACCTATCGCACCCTGACGGCGGTAGATTCGGTGATTGTGGTGATTGATGTGGCAAAAGGCGTGGAGGCCCAGACTGAAAAGCTGGTAGAGGTCTGCAAAATGCGGGACACCCCGGTGTTGGTCTTTGTCAACAAGCTCGACCGCGAAGGGAAAGATGGCTTTGAACTCCTCGATGAAATCGAAGAAAAGCTCAAACTGAATGTGCGTCCGCTTTCCTGGCCGGTGGGCATGGGAAAAAGCTTCAAGGGTGTTTACAATCTCTTTGAGCAGAACCTCGTGCTCTTTACGGCCCATGGGAAGCAAACGGAGAAGGATGTGGTCAAATTCACCGATTTAAGCGATGGGCAGTTGGACAGAATAATCGGGGATTCCTATGCAGATGCTTTGCGCGAAGAGGTTGAGCTGATCAACGGTGTCTATCCGGAATTTGACCGGGCTGAGTATCTGAGCGGGGATTTGTCACCTGTGTTTTTTGGATCTGCGGTCAACAATTTCGGCGTGCGGGAAATGCTGGACTGCTTTGTCCAGATCGCTCCTTTCCCCCAGCCCTGTCCGACAGAGGAACGCGAAGTAAAACCCCTGGAAAAGAATTTTTCTGGGTTTGTGTTTAAGATCCACGCTAATCTGGATCCCAAACACCGCAACCGGATTGCTTTTGTGCGGGTGTGCTCCGGCACATTTGAGCGGAACAAACCCTATCGTCACGTGCGCCTGGCACGTGACCTGCGTTTTTCCAATCCCACTGCATTTATGGCTTCCAAAAAGGAAACCGTAGAGGAGGCCTATCCCGGTGACATTGTGGGACTGTATGATACGGGCAATTTCAAGATTGGGGATAGTCTGACGGAAGGAGAGGATCTTCACTTCACCGGTATTCCGAGCTTTGCACCAGAATTGTTTCGCTATGTCGAAAACGGAGACCCGATGAAATCTAAGCAATTGGCCAAAGGTATCGAGCAACTGATGGATGAAGGCGTGGCTCAGCTATTTACCCTCATCGATAGCAACCGAAAGATCATTGGTACAGTCGGTGCGCTGCAGTTTGATGTGATTGAGCATAGACTCAAGCACGAGTACAATGCCACTGTCCGCTACGAAAATGCCTCTCTCTACAAGGCCTGCTGGATCACTTATGACAATGAGGCTAAGTGGAAGGAATTTAAGCTCCGCAAGTCCCGCCAGATCGCACAGGACAAACATGGAAACTATGTGTATCTGGCTCAATCTGCCTGGGACCTCAATTCTACGCAGGATTTATTTCCTGAGATCGCATTTCACTTTACCAGTGAGTTGAAGTAAGTGGGGAGACGAGGACTGGTCAAAATGGGGTCATTTCAGCCTCCAAAGTCTCCACCATGCCGTGGCTGGAGAATCGTGATGCTCATAGTGATACCCAAAAAAATAACAGCTCAGGAAAGCGATCAGGTGATTCTTTGGTTGAGACCGGGAGTTATGCTTGTTGTCGTGCTCCCCACGATGAGGAAGATAAGTGCCAAAATAAAATAGCTGGAACGTAGCGATGAACGAGGGAATGATCCAGAACAGCACCAGTGTTGGCTTGGGAATCCAGATGGCAGCGACGTTAAAGGTGATGGCTGCCAGCAGAATTTGTCGCCAGGTTACATATTCTTTCAGGAAATCGAAATACCAGCGGAAAAAGAAGGGGTAGCCCTTGTGAAAATCCGGATCATGTTCGGTACCGGCATGCTTATGATGCTCGTAATGTTTGGGACGAAGGGTCTTGTAGGAGTTGAAGATGAACAGGGCCGTGCAGATTTTACCGATCAGGTGGTTCAGCTTCGGGTGTCGGGGGGCTACCGTGCCGTGCATAGCATCATGAGCCGTGATAAATAACCCGGTGAACAAATGTCCCTGCACCAGAATTCTCAGATACGTCCAGGGAGACGTCCAGCTCCAGTCCATGCTGAAATTGAAGGTAAGCATCACAGCCCAGGCCAGAATCACCAGGGTTCCAATGATCACTCCTGTGTAGGGCCTCTGACGGGGAAGTGTTAGCGTTGGCATGGCAAAAGTCTTCTTCTTGACGGAGTAAACATACGTAATGGTATAATTTCTTTATTAGTAACCAATTCGCAGCACTTCTGTTCAGGACATGCTGCGCTGTGTTGTTATGTGCTGTTTGAAACATGGAATTTGCTTGTCACCGGAAGGATTTTGGGGTTCCCCGATGAATCGGGATTTGCGTCTGGCCAAGAAGATGTTGGAGGAATCCCGGCCAGCCTGGATTTCGAGGAAATCGGATGAAGCCAAGTTTGCTCCGAAGGCGCATCAGCCAGGAATAGAACTCTCAAACGCTTGGCTGACTTAAAAATCCGAGCTTTGCGAGCCAAGTGAGGGATTTTCCAACGCGGAGATGCGGAAAAAGATGCAGCGATCACCCATCATCGGAAATCTGACAGTGCCTAGCGGTGAATGTTATTTTTGGTGCCTGATCAGTGCTTGCCAGGCGTATTCGAGGTATTCTGCCTGAGCGATTTCGCTCACCTCGGCACCGTAAACCAACTCCAGATCAAATCAAAATCTTCCCAATCCCTTCGATAAAATGGGATAATCTGATCGTTGAAATGCACCGTGAATGAATCCCCGTCGGGGTCCATATGGGGACTTGCATACATCAGGGGAAAGGCCTGGTTCTGCGGAGAAAACAGAATTTCGTGAACCGAAATCAGTGAAAAGTGGTCGTTGACAAAGAAGATCTCTGCATAGCTGCGCTTGGTTTTTGCTACAGCCAGCATATTCCCCAGAGCCAGAGCAATGATTTCGGCTCCAACGACAATCCAGATGATTTGGCTACCCATGCCTCTGGATGATACCTGTGCCAGAACATAAAACATAATCAGCAGATTGAACCCGGCGTAATACCTGGCGGCATATTCCTGTAGGGTAAGGACTCCTTTTCGATTTGTGGGGTAATGTCTGCTTTGAAATTTTGTCATGATCAGGTGAATGAAGTCATTTCCTCTTTAAATCCCCGAAGAAATTCGTCCGTTTTCATTTTTTTCTTCCCGGGCATCTGAAGCTCGAGAATCCTGAGCCACTTATCGCAACAGGCCACAGAAAGCGTGCCCGATTCTCTGTCGATGCGCGCCGTTCCTTCTGCGACCTCAAAAGCTGATTCTTCTGTGAGTGCCGAGGCAAATATTTTGATTTGCTGATCGCCGTAACTCGTCCAGGCAGCAGGGTACGGAGACAACCCTCTGATGAGGTTGTGAATCACTCGGGCCGGACGAAGCCAATGAATCTCACGTTGTTCCCGATAAATCTTGGGTGCTTTATGGATAAAGAGGTTTTCGTTTTGGGGCTGAGCAGTCAACGTACCGGCTTCTAGCCCTGCGATCGTCTGCACCACCAGATCTGAGCCCATCTCCATCAAAGCATCATGCAGGTCACCTGCATTCCAGTGATCCGGGATGTCCAGCGATTGTTGTAAAAGGAGATTGCCGGTATCAATACGATGGTCGATCAGGAAAGTCGTGGCGCCGCTTTGGCTTCCTCCGTTGATGATCACCCAGTTGATAGGAGCTGCCCCCCGGTAGTCAGGAAGAAGCGAAGCGTGCAGGTTAAAGGTCCCAATTCTGGGCATCGACCAGACAACCTCAGGTAGCATTCGGAAGGCCACCACGACCATTAGGTCCGGACTGGCTTCCTGTAGCTGCTGGTGAAACAGGGGATCCCGAAGTTTCTCCGGTTGAAGAACCTTCAGTCCATGGGCCAGGGCAAATGATTTGACAGGGGAAGGGCGAAGCTTCCGCCCCCGACCGGCCAATCGGTCAGGGGCCGTCACAACTGCCGTTACCTCGTAACCAGCCTGTAAGATTTTGTCGAGCGAAGGCACCGAAAAATCGGGGGTGCCCATAAATACAATTCGCATACTTGCAAACTTACCAATAAAATCAATCTCCATTCAGGATCAGCGCTGTTCATACGTTATTTTGAATAATCCAAACCTCGTTTTAGTTGGTTTGGTCAGATGTAATTGTTGCGACTACTTTGTCGTTTTTATATTTGGCCTATGATTAGCAGTCTTGCTCCCCTTTTTTGTCTGATACCTTTCTTTGGCTTTTACCTGCAGGCACAGGCAGATGTGTACCGCTTTACTGGGACTGAAAACCAGGATTTTTTCAATGAAGCCAACTGGAGCCCTGCTTTTCCCGGGATTATCATCGATGAGGAGGACCAGGTGATCATTACATCTGATGTACGGGTAGATGGCCCCCTGCTGATTGTGAAAGGTGGCATTAGAATAGAGGCACATGTTCATGTGGAAGGATCAGAAACCCACCTTCACGTTCTCACAGAGGGTTGGCTGGATAACAGAGGGGAGATGATGTTTCTGTCGATCATCTCAGAAGGGACAACTATGCTACAGTCCTGGTCAGTTCTTCAGGTCGAGGAAATCCAAATTAAAAAAGGGGCAGAGAACATATGGATGTCGGGGAGTGAGGTCCTCGTGGCAGGGAATGCAGACTTTCGTGGAAGTGTGTCATTGTCTGGCAAGCTCATCGTTAAGCAGGATTTGATCCAGCGTGGGTTACTGACAGTTGCTTCCACTGGCATCCTGGATGTGTACAACGATTTTCTGGTAGAGACGCAGAAGGATACAACCCTGAGATATCATCCAAAATCTAGATTGGTTTTGGGGCACTGATTTCAATCCCTCTTACCTGAATCAGAAAAGAAAACGTACCTGACTTCGGAATTCAGCCAGAATTTGGGAAACAACCGTGAGATTCGGTAGTTAGCGGTTGGAATTTCGAATGATGACAGAGCCTCAAACGCCCAAAACCAAACCCACCGGCTGGGATTACATGATCATTTTGACTGTGTTTGCGGTCACGGGTACGACAGCTGCCTTTGCCCCACGTTTTTTGATGCCCCATACCGGGCTGGAGGGTGGTTTCTGGTATTGGTTCGTGTATTTCCTGCTGATTACTCCCGTGTATCAGGTTCTGTTGCTGATGTACGCATTCATTTTCGGGAAATTTTCCTATTTCTATGCAAAGGAAAAAATGGCTTTTCGGTGGCTAGGCAAAAAGCTGGGGCTGATTCGGAGTGACCCAAAATGATTCTCTAACTTCCCCACATGAAAAACATCATCAATAGCGACAAGGCACCGGCTCCCATCGGGCCTTACAATCAGGCAGTACAGGTAGGACAGTTTCTTTTCGTGTCCGGGCAGATCGCCCTGGATCCGGAAACGGGGGAACTCCGCACCGGGGATCTGAACACGGAAACCCATCAGGTCATGAAAAACCTGCAGGCAGTATTGAAAGCTGCCCATATGGACCTTTCAAACGTCGTGAAATCCAGCATCTTCCTGTCTGATATGGGAAACTTTGCCCAAATCAACGATATTTACGGATCCTATTTCGACACTGACCATCCGGCCCGTGAAACGGTAGAGGTCGCAGGCTTGCCCAAAGGTGTTCATGTCGAAATTTCTGTAATTGCCGCTCAGGATTAATTGTCAATATCCACGAGGATTTCATCAAGTTCCTCTTCGGTAACTTTTTTGAATCGGAGCTTCATTTTTACGCGGGGGAGCGCTTTCTTCCCGCGGCCCTTCTTGACATAATCCGCCACCCGGAATTTGTAGTCAATCACCCATGGGGTACCGTCGTCGTCATACTGGATGGCGAAAATGATCATGGGTGCCTTGTCGTCCACATATTTGATCTTCGTGGACTCCCAGAGCTTATCGTTTTCCCGCTTAAACGGAATGCTGGTCTTGACATTTTCGCCAATCAGTGTCATATAGGTGGTTCTGGGGAATCGCTTCCCCTTGATTTTCACCAGCATGTCGAAGCCCTTGTCGTTGCGTTCGGTGTTCATGGGGTAATACAGCATCCGGCCAACAGCGTACTTGGCGGGCTCATCGACCGAAAATTCATACTTTTTTTCGCGGCCTTCAAACCGAACGATGGTTCCTTCCATCTCATTCCATCGGTTGACAGCGGTAAAGCCAGGATCCTTGGCTGGATCTGGCTGCGGGGCACCTCTTCTGGCTCTTCTTCTTCCTCCCCGAGACCTACCGGAGCCTTTGTAAGCCG
>CAZLKP010000275.1:0-6756 GCA_964560095.1 uncultured Bacteroidia bacterium | reverse complement strand
AAAGTCGGGGACACGATCACCCATGTCAAGCCCAGCGCAGATGCGGCAGTGCGTGGGTTTCAGGAAGTGAAGCCCATGGTCTTTGCCGGGATTTATCCGGTCGATACGGAAGATTTTGAAGAACTTCGGGATTCTCTTGACAAACTCAAGCTCAACGACGCCTCGCTCGTTTATCAGGCCGAATCCTCAGCTGCCCTGGGCTATGGATTTCGGGCTGGTTTTCTGGGAATGCTGCACATGGAAATTGTGCAGGAGCGTCTTGAGCGCGAATTCAACATGACGGTGATTACCACCGTGCCCAACGTGTCTTTCAAAGGCATTCTTACCGACGGCGAGGAAGTAGATATTCATTCTCCCTCCGATCTACCGGATCTCACAAAGGTCAAAGAGCTACAAGAACCATTTATTCGTGCCCAGATTATCACCAAGTCAGATTATATCGGCCGGGTCATGGAGCTCTGTATCGATAAGCGGGGGCGGTTTGTCAATCAAGTGTACCTCACCACCGACCGGGTTGAGCTACAGTTTGAGCTTCCACTCACGGAGGTAGTTTTTGATTTTTTTGACAAACTCAAAACGATTTCCCGGGGCTATGCCTCTTTTGATTATCAGATGATGGGTTTTTTGCCCTCTAAGCTGGTCAAGCTCGATATTCTCCTCAACGGCGATCATGTGGACGCTCTGAGTGCGTTGATTCACCGGGATAAGGCCTACGAATTCGGCAAAAAAATCTGTGCCAAACTCAAAGAGCTAATTCCCCGTCAGCAATATGAAGTGGCCATTCAGGCGGCGATTGGAACCAAAGTGATCGCCCGTGAAACCGTCAAAGCTACCCGCAAAGATGTGACGGCCAAGTGTTACGGTGGGGATATAACCCGGAAGCGTAAACTGATCGAAAATCAAAAGGCCGGGAAAAAACGTATGCGCCAGGTAGGCAGCATCGAAGTGCCTCAGAGTGCGTTTCATGCGGTGTTAAAGTTGGATTAGGCGAATCGCTTTGGTTTTTCCAAAACCGATGATTTTTCACATTGTTTTTTTAGAGAAACCTGCCTATTTTCCCTAAGTGTCGGAGTTCATACGATGAAAGCTATCTTCATATTATCCGTGGTGACGATCCAGGCTCTATGGCTATTTAGGCCACTGGTGCCGTATATCGAGTATGCCCTGAATCATGAATATATTTCTGAAGTGCTGTGTATCAACAAAGAGAAACCACAGCTTGAATGCGACGGTAAATGCTACCTTAAAGCCCGGATACAGGAGGAAGCTCAGCCCCAGTCGGAAGATCGAGGTACGATCCCTGTAGCCTTAGAGTGGGATGTGTTGTTCGCTGCTTGGTTCAGCCCAGCGCAATCGGCTCTTTTGCATCTTGATGACACGGCCGATCAGCAGAATGTCCCTTTCACAAAGAGAGAGGTGTTCTTATTTGTTCTGACTCCCCCACCCCAGATGGCAGGTTGATACAAGTGAAAGGACGTTAATGCTTTCGCTGTGAAGGGAGATTACCGTAGACGTCCTCATTCTCCTTGTTTGACAACCTGATTTTTTTTCATGAACATGAGAATTCTGGTGCTGGCTCTATTGAGTCTGAGCACTATACCAGCCGTAGCCTGTGAAGCATGTGGCTGCGGTGTAACGTTTGGCACTCCAGGTCCTATGGTGCTGCAACAGCAGCATTTTCTGGGTTGGATGACAACCTATCAACGGTTTTCCTACACGGAATCCAACACCTTCGATTCCTTCATCCAAAGTGAGTTATGGGGCCGATGGGCCTTCCATCCCAGATGGGCGGTCACTGTTCGACTCCCCTACCATCTCCACAGGCGGATAACGGACGGAGACAATCTCAAAACCCTCACTGGATTGGGTGACCCTAGGATTCAACTTCGATATCTGTTGTGGTCGGTCACCGACACGAGCCGCAACCCTCAGTATCTGTTTCTCCAAGCTGAGTCCAGATTACCGATGTCTTCTCTCACCCGACCGGAAGGCTCGGAACTACCATTTCGGTTTTTCCCAGGCCAGAGTCAGTGGATGCAGTCGCTTTCAGCGATCTGGTTGTATCGTTTTGGACCAAATTGGACCTTGAACACGGAGGCTGGCTACAGCAAGTCATTGACGAATGATTTGTTCTACCGATTAGGAGATCAGAAATTTGTCTCTGCCCTTATTTCCAGGCAATGGGAGTCTATGACACGACGTGTGTCTGTGTGGGGGGGATGCTCTGTCATTCACCAGCAACGCGATGTTGAGAATGGATTTTTCCGCAACAATACCGGAGGTGCAGGTGCATCAGCCGTTTTGGGTGGTCAGGTTACCGGAGAAACCTGGAGCATCGGACTTCAGGGGCAACTACCCGTTTACCAGAATTTTGGGGAAGAAGCTCTCAGCAGCCTGCCATCTGCCCAGGTCATGCTTCAATACAGGTTGTAAGCCAATTATCTTGAATCAGTAATGACGAAAAATTATCTCAACACAACCGTCATAGCATGGATATCCATCATTGCCATGGCGGCGTCTTCTGGATGTGACAGACCTGCTCCTATGGAAGATACCGAAGCGCCTGAAATTCAAATCATGAGTCCGCTTGCCGGTGCGTCGATAGAAAGCGGGGACTCTGTGCAAATTCGCGTCATTTTTTCAGAAAACAACCAGCTCCACGATTTCGGGATATGGGTGTGGACGGTTAAGGATGACCAGTTTGTGAAAAACTTTCTCTTTCATAGCCATGATACCCTCGTGACCGTGAGCCGAAAGTTTTGGTTTCCAGTAGACACCCCTACGGAGCTCCGGCTGGAAGCCGAGGCCACCGACCACAACCGAAATGCACGTGAGCAATCCCTCACATTTCATCTTATTCCTTAAACGACCCAACTAATGAAAGTTATAAACCGCTTTTCACTCCGTACTACCCTCCATGTTTCGCTGGCCTTCTTAGGCCTGACCCTGGCGACCTTTTCCTTCACAGGCTGTAAAAAAGAAGGATGTACCGATCCTGCTGCTATAACCTATGACCCGGATGCGGTCGAAAGCAATGCAAAAGATTGCGAATACCCAATTTTGAGCCTTGACATAAACTTCGTTGCGGGGAATCAGGATTTTGCTTTGGATCAGGTTTTTGATGTAAACGGCGTAGCTACCAGTTTTACCACTGCCCAGTTCTATCTTTCCGAAGTTGGCGTTGGCGAAAATGACAACTTCGAAGTTCCCGGAACCTATTTGCTCGTCAAACCAAATCAACCGCCCTACGAAGTCGGAGAGGTCACCGCAGGCCACAAGCACATGCTCCGATTCGGTGTAGGCGTTGACACAACAGTGAATTTCCTGGATCCGACCAATTATGAGCAGGGCCACCCACTTGCGCCGCAATCCCCCAGCATGCACTGGAACTGGAATTCCGGCTACATTTTCATCCGACTGGAAGGCCAGATTGATGCAAATGCTGATGGAACGCCTGAAACGCTATTTGAATGCCATGTAGGTGGGAAAATGCAGTATTCACCATTGGTGCTGGAGGTCCATCATGAAGCCAATTCTGTGGATAGCCGAATACCTGTCAAGGTGGATGTCGCCAAATTCTTCGACGGCATCGACCTCACCACTGACAACATCACCCATACGATGGACAACATGCCCTTGGCGATGGCCATTGTGAACAACCTTGACAAAGTATTTTCAGTAGAATAAGCATTATCCTGACCCAATGAATCATTTCCTCCGGAACATGCTTTTGATTCTGGTTGTCGGTCTGGCCGGCTGTCAGCTGGAAGAGCCTGTTTCGGAGGCCTCTTTTCAATGGGATCTACCTCAAGGGGTCCTCCCTCCACCAGTGCCAGAAGATAACCAGATGACAGTGGCCCGAATCGAACTGGGGAGGGAGCTATTTTACGACCCTGTGCTGTCTGTGGATACCAGCATCAACTGCGCCACCTGTCACCAACCTGTCAACGGCCTGGCCAATCCTCAGCCCGTAATGCGTGGGGTATTCGGCAGACTGGGATTTCGCAACACCCCTACCCTCACCCAGGTAGCCTATTCGCCTTATTTCTTTGTCGAAGGCGGCTCTCCCACCCTGGAAATGCAGGTCCTAGGCCCGATCGAAAATCATGACGAGTTTGGGTTCAATGCTGCAGAATTGTACGAACGATTCAAAACCCACGATCGATACAATCAGCTCGCCATCAAGGCCTACGGGCGCCCCATGGACCTGTGGGTGCTCACCCGATCCATTGCCGCTTTTGAAAGAACCATGGTCAGCAGCCATTCGCCGTTTGACGATTATTTCTATCGAGGTGACTCTACCGCCATGACGCCTCAGCAAATTCGTGGGTGGGAACTGTTTGCCAGTGATCGGACCAACTGCAGTTCCTGTCACAGTGGATTTCCCTTCAGCACCTACGAATTCGAAAATATCGGTTTGTATGAAGAATATAAGGATCTGGGTCTTGCGCGACGAACAATTCTGGATAAAGATGTGGGGAAGGTCAAAGTGCCAACCCTTCGGAATGTTGCGCGGACAGCCCCTTACATGCACGATGGCTCCATCAGAACCCTGATCGGCGCTGTGAAGCATTTCAATGATGGAGGGGTGGGCCACCCCAATCAGTCGGAGTTGATTCGTCCGCTGAAACTGAGCCAGGACGAGATCGCAGATCTGGTGGCTTTTCTCCATGCTCTGACCGATACAGCGTTGCTCAGTAGCAACAGATTACAGGCTCCAAAATAAAAACCGCTGATCTGGAGATCAGCGGCATCATCAAATTACGTTTGGTAACTCGACTGAAACGAACAGTTATTGTACTGATATTTCCAACAAAATGTTTCAGCCTAAATGGGTTGCACCCTCCAGTACCAGGTGAATCTTTTGAGGACTTTGACCTTCTGCCCTTTTGAAAGGAACCTTCCTACAGCTACCGCGTCAAGGATTTGTCCGTTGACTTTGATCTTGCCGAATGAGGCAAGGTCAGTAATGGCAATACCAGTCAAGCCTGTGTAATCCCTATCACGATGTTCTGACATCGGAACAGATGAAGCGTTCATGGTGATATTGGTTGGTTGAATGAATAAAAACGTTCAGCTCCTGCACCATTTGTTAAACGCACAACCATCAAATCGGGTTACATCTTACCTTGCAAATCAGGCGGTTCTATTGAAGGAGCAATCTCCAGGGTTGCCAAAGCAGCACCCAGTGGCCATTGATGTAAACAAACATGTCGTAGGCGGCGCCGATATTTCGGCCTGGCTCCAGGAATTTAATTCGGTAAATTTCCACTCCCGGGCGAATGTGCGGGGCCATTTCGCGGTAGCCACCGGGAAAAAATCGGGCTTCTCCTTCATAAGCCATCAATTCATTTCGGGTGCTTTCCCAGCAGGCCAGCTCGGTTTGAGTTCTGGAGATGGGGGTCACCACCGGATTAAAGCGACGGTACAGCTTTCGCTCCCACCTGTACATCGAGGCCGCAATTCCGGATTCGAAAATGGCCTCACAATCCCGTTTGCTGGGTTCTAGCATCCGCGAGAAGGCCACCCGATCTTCGATGGACATATTTCTAACATATGCCAGCATATTAACCAACCCCTGTTTCCCTCCCTGAAACTGGGCCGGAGCCATGACAAGGCTGTCATTCATCCCCATGGACACAAAAATAAAGACAGCGACAAAAAAAACCTGTTTCATATTTCGATATTTCGAAATAAAGATGGAGGATCAGTGGCTAAATACAAGATCGAAGACTCGTTAAATCTGACAAATTGAAATAATCGATTTTCGAAAATCAATATATGAGTTAAACGAAATATAAACGTTTCCAAACAGGAATCCTTATCTTTCCGCCATGAATCAGGTCAAAAAATCAGTCATCAGCGCAAAAATCAAAGCTGAAAGTCAGCGTTTGGGCTTTGACCTCACCGGAATATCGAAAGCTGAACTGCTGGAAGAGGAAGCCTGTGATCTGGAATCCTGGCTCGCCAATGGACATCATGGGAAGATGTCTTACATGGAAAACTATTTCGACAAGCGAATCGATCCTCGAAAGCTGGTGCAGGGGGCAAAGTCAGTGATTTCTGTCATCCACAACTATTTCCCACAATCTGACCTTCAGCAGCCCAACCAGGCGCCAAAAATCTCTCGCTACGCATGGGGAGCAGATTACCACAAGGTGCTGAAAAAGAAGCTCTACGAGTTATTTCGATTTATTCAGGATGATATGGGCGCGGAGATCCATGGGCGCGTGTTTGTGGATTCAGCACCGGTGATGGAAAAAGCATGGGCAAAGCGATCGGGATTGGGCTGGATCGGCAAACACACCAATTTGATTACCCCAAAAAGGGGGTCCTATTTCTTCATCGGAGAAATTATTTTAGATCTCGAGCTGGAATATGACGGTCCTGTGAAAGATTACTGCGGCACCTGCACACGATGCATTGATGCATGTCCGACCGATGCCCTCTCCCCTTACCAAATTGATGCGAACAAATGCATTTCTTATCTCACGATTGAGCTGAGAGAAGACATGCCGCAAGAATTTCAGGAAAAGCTGGAAGGATGGGCCTATGGATGTGACATTTGCCAAGAAGTCTGTCCCTGGAATCGCTTTTCTTCCTCACACCAGGGAGGTGAATTCCAGCCGTTGTTTCACGTGAGCATGACAGCGGAAGAATGGGAAGAAATTGACGAAGCCACATTTAAACGCCTGAGGAAAAAAACAGCAATGAATCGGATCAAGTGGAATAAGGTCAGGGATAACCTGAAATGGG
>CAZLKP010000274.1:1371-6762 GCA_964560095.1 uncultured Bacteroidia bacterium | reverse complement strand
GATGAAGGGGAAGAAGAAGTAGCTACTGATGGCTCTGGGTTGGCTGGTTCACCAATCGCCATAGGCTCTGCAGGCACAGCCTCTTTTTCCCCTGAGCCCGATGTGGACTTATTGGTAATGAGCCCATAAGACATCACAAAGCTGGTGATCAGGATGGTGAGGACCAGAATGCCTGTGTCGAAATTATCGCTGACCATATTGGGCGGCAGGCTGTAGAAGAGGAGAATTGTGATAAGTCCTCTTGGCGCAATGAAAAACTCTGGCCGGATAAAAGATGATCGGCCAGCTAGTTTCAGCCCCAAAAACCGCGTACCGTAAATGGCAACTACGGCAATCAGGGTAATGACCCATACCCATGGGTCGTCAGCAAGGGGCGACAGCTCCACTGACATCCCGAATACCACGAAGAAAAAGGTGCGAACAACAAAAGCACTTTCCAGCGTAATGACCCGAAAGTCTTTGACGATGTATTCGAAGGTTTCATCGTGAATAAGATAAGCCAGTCGACCCCGAAAAAACAGATCTTTATTATTGAGACCCAGACCGAAAATCAGGATCAGAAGCAGCGGTGAAAGGTGGAATAGCTTCCCGGCACCATACAGGGCCAGGAGAATGCCAATTAGAAAAAACAATTTCACATGGCCCTCCACAGCCTGAAAGGCAATGATCAGCAGGTAGGTCAGCACTACCGACAGCACTACCGTGATACCGATTTCCCCCAGCGAGCCCAAAAACATGGAGCCCTCCTTCTCCGAGCCCGCGGCTCCGGCCAGTGCATAAAACAGTACAATGCCCAAAATGTCCGAAAAAGCCGCCTCAAACGTGAGAAATTCCCGGGATTCTTTAGATAGCCCGCCCACACTCGGAATGATAATGGCCGAACTCATCACCGCCAGCGGCACCGCATAGAGCCAGGCCTGTAGCCAGTCCATATCCAAAAAATATCGCAAAGGCAGGACAATCAACGCGGAAGTCGCCACCAGCAACGAAGATGCCAGCACCAATGACTTCACAATCATGGGCATTTTCTCACGATCCAGATGCAGGTCCAACGCCGCTTCTAACACAATTAATATGACCCCCACTGTTCCCAGAAGTGATAATACCACTGTCTGAATCGACTGATACCCCTCGCCCATCGGAATCATTTGGCCCAAAACATACCCCAGCACCATGAGCATAAGTACCGAAGGAATGTTTGTCCGGTTAGCAATCAAATTAAAGGCAAAGGACAGAATGATGATCAGTCCTACCCCCAATAACAAAATATGCGTATCCATAGACCATGTGGTAATCGGTGGTTCCGTCTTCACGCAACCACCCAAAGGTAATCAACCCAACCGAATATTTGTTATCGCACCAAAACGCTTTGGGTCAGCGGCTGAAAGGTTCGACCATCGTTCGTGCGAGCTTCCACCTTTAGCAAATAAACCCCCGGACGAAGATCCAGGTCCCGCCAAACTCGCTCTTCCTGCCGAATGATGCCGGACGGGCGAATATCCACGGGCCCCATCACCTGACGCCCCTGCAAATCCATCATCACAACTGTGAGTAGGTCGGCATCGGGGGTTGCGCCCCAGTCGAGACGAACTGTCACAGGACCGATTACAGGATTGGGCGACATGCGCAGAATCGGCTGCACTGGTGGCGTCCAGGACCAGAACTCAGAGATCAGGCTCCATGGCCCGGTTTCACCATTCTCAAAGTGAACCCGTGTCACCCAATAGTACTGTTTATCAGGCAACAATTCGTATTCAATGGTGAAGGTATCCTGCACCATCTCCTGACGAGTGTCGCCGGCACAGCCTGCAAAGCATAGGAAATTATCCGTCAGAACGTACTCATAGGCAACTACCCCCGGCACCGGATGCCAGCCAATGATAAAGGATCGGGCCTTCGGACCGGGCACGCCGAGCCCCTCATTCACGGGAAAAGCGTGTTGCTGGGCCAGCAAACTGCTCACCATCACCAGAAAGACAGCGACACCTGCAATTATTTTCATGGTTACAAAAACGCAGATTTACTTCAAAGGGTTTGTCTGATGACAGACAACGACAAAAATTGGACAAAAAGCCTGGAATCTGACAGAACAATGATTTGGTCAGGGATAAATAGAGACCGAAAATCTACAGGCTTTTTGGGCAGCCCTCCTTCGTTATCGCTATATTCACGGTTTGCATCACCTCCAATCATGGACAACAAATCCCTGCTTCCCTTTCCGGCAGAGCCAGGATTGCTGGAACTAATCGAAACGCATGCACTGCTGAAAGAGATACCGGCAGGTACCGTGTTATTGCGAGAAGGCTCATTCGTGGCTACCGTGCCCATTGTCCTGGAAGGATTGCTGAAGGTGGATCGGGTGGATGAAGAACGGGAATTGTTGCTGTATTATATCCAGCCCGGACAAAGCTGCATCATGTCCTTTTCGGCCATTTTCCGGACTGCCTCCAGCAAGGTTGTAGCGGTGGCCGAAGAAGACAGCCAGGTGCTCCTCCTTCCCGGTGAATTCCTCTCACAATGGCACCAGCAATTTCCTTCCCTGCAACAGTATTATCTGAACCTGTACCAGCAGTACTACGATGGCTTGCTCAGCACAATCGACGTTCTGGCCTTTCAGCGAATGGATGCCCGGATTCTCGCCTACCTGCGAAAAAAAGCAGAAGCCAAAGGTACCACCCATTTATCGATGACGCACCAGCAAATCGCTCAGGAAGTCGGCTCCACCCGGGAAGTCGTCTCGCGCATCCTCAAAAAGCTCGAAACCGAAGGAATGGTGACTCTCGGCAGGAACGAGATTGAGGTCAGGATGAATCAGACTCCTGAAGGCTTTATTGGATGAGTGACCGCGCTGGAGGTACAAGCATGTCCGGCTCTGCTCCTCTTCTCAACCCCGCAGGAGAATTTTCCGCATTGGTCCTTTGTTCCTCATTCTTCTCTTCCCTTATTCAAATATATCTTCTGTAACAAATGTCACTGACATCATATCCCCTATTGCTTACCATTGTACCAACATGAGCAACAAACCCCTGCTCGTATTGAAATTCTTAGGCGTCTGCCTCACCTGCGTCCTGCTTGTAACTGCCATCGTGCTACTTGTGCAGTGGCTGCAATAGGGCTCAGCGGAGCCATTCCCCCTTCTGTATCACCAATTAATTTCTTCCGTGATGAAAAAAAATATGGGTAACATCGACCGGATCGTCCGTATCCTGATTGCTGTCGTGGTAGCTGCTTTGTATTTTACCAATGTGATCAGTGGCACGCTGGCCATTGTCCTTGGTGTGCTGGCCATTGTATTCCTCGCTACCAGTATGGTGAGTTTCTGTCCCCTATACACCATCTTTGGTCTCAGCACCTGTAAAGTAGATCAGAGCAAAGCCTGATCATGGGTCAAAAATGAACTCAAAACCTTTGCTGGATAAGGCCTAATTACATAAAGAACTACAGAGGATCACAGAGGCCAGAGACAAGCTGGTTAATTCAGTGTGCTCTGCGAATGCCTTCGTGTCCTCTGTGGTAAATTAGATCAGGCTTTCCCTCCTTCGAGAAGCTTTTTTTTGTTGTCAAGTCCCAGTTCCCATCATTCCATTTCCACCACCCACTTCAATACCTGTCGACGTCCCCCGGCCTCTACCGAAATCAGATACATCCCAGCCGACAGATCATCCAGCTTCAGGTCAAAAGACATGATGCCTGGATGAATTGCATGAGGATATGAGGAAACGAGTCTTCCGTCAATCCCCAAAACAGTGACTGACGCAGGTTCCATCAGATGAGCTCCCAACATGACAGTGGCTGTTGCGCCACGCGAAGGGTTGGGCGAAATAGTCACCCCCAGCCGCTCTATTTCACCCTGCACTGAGGTAGGATTACCGGGGTGCACCAGCAGTGCTTCCATCATCCCGCGGCCATTGGTGGCCATGCGGAGCTTGCGATTTGCCTCGCAAATCGACAGATCTGTCACCATAAACGGATCGCCCAGATCACCGGTCAAATAGGTCCAGTTCTGCCCCTGGTCTTCTGACATCCAGGCGCCCATGTCGCCACCTATGTAGATGTGTTCGCCTTTTTGTTGATCAATAGCAATGGCATAGAAGGGTACGTCGGGCAGCCCACTACCCACAGCCGACCAGGTTGATCCACCGTCGGTGGTTTTGTACACATGCGATGACCCAAAGCCACTCATCACTGCGTACAGGACATCATCATCCCGGGGATCCACAGCCAGATCCATGGCCATCCGATCCGGCAATGCCTGAGAAATGATGCGATAGGTCGCTCCTCCATCTTCCGATACCAGAATGCGTGCCGGAGGTGTCACCACAATATTTCCCAAACTGCCCTGAGTGAGCGGCGAGGTCGAAACATAGAGCTTGTTTTTATTCTGATAGGAAACAGCGATGGAAATCACCTTCCGCCCGGAATCCAGCACCCCGTTACTTACTTCCGTGATTTGTCCGCTGAAATTTTCGCTGCGGTACATGGCACTGCCACCGAAGTACATCCGCTCAGGATGGCCGGGGGCCATCACAAAAGGCGCCACGAAGTTGGCACTGTTGAAGCTCTGTGTCGGTACACCTGCATCAACAAAGGAGAGGCCCTGGTTAGGGGATGTATAGGTCTTCAGAAATGAGCTTCCGGCAAATATGGTGCTGCCGCCTCTCGGATCAATCGCCGTGTATCCACCGGGACCCCCGATGGCTCTCCGCCAGGAAGGAGTTCCTTCATAAATGGCAATGCCACTGTTCTGCAACCCCCCGATGAAAAAGGCTGAATCCTGAGGATCACTGCTCACCCCCGGAACAAACTGCGCTGTCTGAAGCCCGCCATTGGCATTCCGAAAGGTTTGTCCGGCATCATTGGATACATAAATACCACCGTCGGTGGCGAAGTACATTCGGTCAGGATCCAGAGGATCCACCACGATGTCGTGAATATTTTGGTGCACATAATCTGCAGGCCCATCAGGAGTACCGGGGGCATTGGCCGCGAAAGACCCTTTTTGCCAGTCGCTCTTCTGCATGAGCTGGTTCAGGCTCGCGTCGTAGCTCCACACATCATAGCCACCGATGATAACATGTGAGGGGTTGTTAGGATTCACCACCACTTCGTGGGCAAACCAGCCGTTGGTCATGACCCGATTGCCACGAGGCCCCCAACTCAGCCCAAAATCGGTGGTCACGAAAAGATCGGTGCCTGTGCCTACCGCAAATCCGAGGCTTGCATAGACCGTGTCGGGCGAAACCGGATTGATTCCCAGCATGATTTTTCCGAAAAAATCAGATGCCGGACTCACCTTCACCCACACACCACCGCCATCCGTAGATCGATAAATGCCCCGATCCGGGTGCTTGAGGTTGCCGACAGCGGCGAGCATCCAGCCTGGTTTTTGCG
>CAZLKP010000274.1:0-1361 GCA_964560095.1 uncultured Bacteroidia bacterium | reverse complement strand
AGGTCGCCACGGGCCTGATTCTGGTGGGCTCGGCGCCAGGTGGCGCGACCTCCAACTTGTTCACCTACTGGTCGCGTGGCAATGTAGCACTGAGCATCACCATGTCTGTGGCCATTTTTTTGTTGAGCATCTGAAACCAGTTGCCACCGAGATCAGGCGAGAGATAGACGCCCTCGGTCGTAGCAGCATAGACCTTGTTGGGGTCGTTGGGGTCAATCATGATCTTGTTGACCCCACGCAGGTTGGTCACCGACCAATCGAGCGACTGGGACCACGTCCGACCACCATCTTCACTCATCAGGATGCCGGTTCCGTAGCTACCTCGTGTGCGCCACACTACCGAACCAGATCCGGCGGCCTGGTAGTTGTACACCTCCCCGGTTCCGATGAAGATGATATTGGTATCGGCAGGGTGAATGGCGATGGCCGACACGGCATGGACCGGGAATCCGGTGGGGAGGGGTTCCCAGGCAGTGGCGCCTGTGCCGGCTGAACGGGAACGCCAGAGACCTCCGCCGGCGGAGCCGGCATAGAGCGTATTGGAATTTTGCGGATTCACCGCAATGGACAGCATCCGCCCGGCAATGTTGTAGGGGCCCATGGATTCCCACTTAATGCCACTGCGAAGCAGGTTGCCCGATCGCTTTACAGCAGCATGTGCGGATGGGAAAACCCCGGCAGGTATTTCCGGGTTGGGATACGCTCTGGTACCGTGCCAAAAGTCCAGAGATGGAGAAAAAGAAGGAATGTGGGTTGCTCCTGGTGTGACTGGCCCCTGTCCCTGGCACATCCCCACCGTCGTAACACTCCAAATCAGAAGCAAGGTTATGGATAGCATTCGTTCGCGCTCCAGAACCATTCGGGTAATAGTTTTATTCGATCTGAGAATGACCAACATTCATACCAGCGGAGCGTGCCAGCATGGAATCTGCGTGTTAGGTATGAGGGGAAAAGGGAAGGTGTCATTTGGGGTTCTCACGAAGAACTCCAAATGGCGTATCTGGCTTTGTGTTCTTCGTGTATGAACCAGAAAGGATTCAAAAACCTGCATGTCGATTCACCACTGCTCCCAATCTAAATCAGGGATATAGGAAAAGTGCTTGTCACGGGAAATGAGTCTAATGCCCAGCTGCCTGGAGATTGCCGCAATCCAGATATCATTTTCAGGGATGGGAGTTCCGTTTTGCTTCAGAAAAGTCTTTATCTGGCCATAAAAATCTGCTGTACTTTCGTCTGGGTAAACCAGATTAACCTGTTGTTGATAGAGCTTGATTCGATTACCATTCTCCTCTTTCCGAGATGAATTATATGCACCATAAAAGGGTTCCCCGAGAACCGTAGAAGGATGGAAAACCTGATCG
>CAZLKP010000273.1:0-6784 GCA_964560095.1 uncultured Bacteroidia bacterium | reverse complement strand
TGGGGGCCGCATTCGGTCATCTGTGTGCTTCGCTATCGGTGATCCTGGCAAACAGGCCCGCAGGCAGCTTCCACCCAGAGCCGGCCAGCGCAGTCGATCATCTCATTGATCGTGGGCTGGAGTTGATGAAAGCCTGGATAGAAAAGCAAGAAATGTCTGCCATCTGATAGTCTTGTCAGGGTTGGAGGCTTAATTTTGCAGTCATAATTTCATTTATGATAGAATGACTCCTGCTGTTAGCTCACAACGAATCAGATTCAGTTTCGTATCTTTGCGAAGATTTATTCAACAATTATTTTCAATCAGTAATAATATGGCGAAACCAATCGAATTTAACGATTCAAACTTTCAAGAGACAGTCCTGAATTCTGATAAACCTGTACTCGTTGATTTTTGGGCTGCATGGTGTGGCCCTTGCCGGGCAATTGCTCCGATCATCGAAGAACTGGCTGATGAGATGGAAGGAAAAGCTGTGATCGGCAAGCTGGATGTAGATGCCAATTCTGAAACTTCTATCAAATATGGCGTTATGAGCATCCCTACTCTGCTGGTCTTTAAAGGCGGAGAAGTTGTGGATAAAGTTGTCGGGGTAACGCCTAAAAGCGTGATATCAGGCAAGCTCACGGCTCACGCCTGACGCGAACTTTCTTGCAACATAAAACATGAGCCACTTCCTGTGAGGTGGCTCATGTTTTATGTTGGCGGGGTCCACCCGATGCGAAACCTGCTACGATTCGTTCCATGACGTCCTGGGAACCGGACAAAAAAAGGGATGTCTCAGAAGTGGGAGTAACAACGCAGAATCACAGCGTTCGGCATAAAGGTTTCAGCAGGGTAATGACTCATACTCGGTGTGCTCCGTGAATTCCTCCGTGATCCTCTGTCGTAAACATAAACAGAGACTGCCCCTTCGAGACAGTCTCCTCGTTGTAACTATGGCCTCATCGTCCATAGAGCACAGATGGTGGGGTGCAGCCAGGTGTTTGCGGGTTGGTAGTATGTCTCCGCCGGGAGGCCGAATAACGCGTTTTTGCCAGTCGCATCATGGCCTTTGCTATCCTTTAACCAGATTCCCGGGAAGAGGCTGCTTCCACCGTGTGGTTGATGGTTCTGAGATCAGTCAACTTCAATAACAAGGTATCGGGAAGCTGACCAGAATCTCTCAGGATCGGTAATCTCAATCGATATGACCTCGCGGCCTTCTTCCACCAGGGTGTAGGAATCTGTCGGGTGGGGCGTGTGAAGCTCCGCCTTTTTGACACCCAGTGGGATGGAGGTGACTTCGGTGAGATCAATTTTGGTGAATTTACCGGCGTCCAGGCCAGAAGCAAGATGGCGCCCGTCAAGGATTCCCTGTTGCTTTAGGTCACGCTTTTCGCCAGCCACGTAGTATACGGTATTCAGGGCCTGGGTTTGGACCGCAATTTTTTCCGATTGTGTTTCTAGCTTTTCCTCCTGTTCTTCGATCCGCTCAGTCTGAGCTTCTCTTAGGGTGGCCAGGGTGGTATTGACCTGGCTGAGGGTGTCGATACGACCATTGAGGTCTTCGATGGTCATGTTCAATGTTGCCAGTTGCTCTTTGAGATCAGCAACTTCTGCATCACGCTCTTCCATCTGACGCTTCAGACGACTTACAGCACGGCGAAGCTGGGAGGATTGCCCTTCAGAAGATTCCAGCTGGGTGGTGAGATCAGCAATGATCTGGCGGTTATCAGCCAGTAATTGATTAATCAGCTGGATGTCCTGGAGGATTTGATCCTTTCCCCCTTCTCCGAGCTCCACCTCACCGGTCGCGGCAGCAGATACGAGATTTTCGCGCTGCTTGATGGCCTCGAGGTTCTCCTCAAACTGGTTGAGAGTTCCAAGCAGACCATTGAGGATGGAATCCTGCTCAGCCTTTTGCGCGGCAAAAGCTTGGTTTTGTGATTCGAGGTTGGCAATTTTCTCCTTGTTACAGGAAGAAAAAGTCATGGCCATGGCGAGAATGGCCACAAGGCCGAATGAAATACGGTTCATAGCTGAACGGTTAGTGTTTGATTTATGTTTAGGTAGCTGATTCATCATGCCTGAGTTGCTCAATGGGTGGGTGATGAAGGTGTATGTGCCTTCCGTTCTGACGATTGGTAAGGGGCAAACGTGGGGCCAGGAAGCGAAAATCCTCCGCAAGAAGCATAAAGATAGATTTAAAGGGTTTCTTAAATTGAGATTTATCTCAAAATGAGAATTATGCATTCATTTCGGTATTATGTTGGTAGAAACACATACAATTCCCACTATTTTTCCAAATTGCTCCTTCAACAGTTGATTGGTCTATGCCACAGCTACAGGAGCACGTTTCTCTTACCTCTTATCATACCTTTGGCCTGGATGTCCGTGCCCGCTGGATGCTTGACATTCGGCATGAATCGGACGCGATCGAATTTTTCACCGACAACTACAACAACCCTTGTGACATGCTCCTTCTGGGTGGCGGTTCCAATGTGTTGTTCCTGTCTGACTATGAAGGCGTGGTGCTGAGAAATCACATCACCGGCACCGAGGTCATGGCCGAGACGGATGAATATGTGCTGGTGAAAGTGGGGGGCGGGGAAAACTGGCATCAGTTTGTGATATATGCCCTCAACAGTGGCTGGTATGGGATTGAGAATCTGTCTCTCATCCCCGGCTCGGTTGGAGCGGCACCCATTCAGAACATCGGTGCCTACGGCGTAGAGATCGAAGAAACCTTTGATCACCTGGAGGCGATTCACGTTGATACCTGTGAAACGAGGATTTTCACGCATGAACAATGTCAGTTTGGGTATCGCGATAGCTTTTTCAAGCGAGAAGGAAAAGGGAGATACTTTATTACCAGGGTAGCTTTTCGCCTGAGTAAGGTTCCGCATATCAACATCAGCTATGGAGCCATCCGAAAAGAACTAGATGGTATTTCTCAGCCAACACCATCAGATGTCAGTGATGCGGTCATTCGTATCCGCCAGAGCAAGCTTCCCGATCCCGCGGTAACCGGCAATGCCGGTTCCTTTTTTAAGAATCCTGAAGTATCTGCTGAGACATTTCAGCGAATCATGAATCAATATCCTGATGCACCATCCTTTCCGGTTTCAGAAACAACGGTAAAGGTTCCAGCGGCCTGGCTCATCCAGACTTGCGGATGGAAAGGAGTCCGAAGGGGAGACATCGGTGTTCACCCGCGTCAGGCACTGGTTTTGGTGAATTATGGTGCCGGAACCGGGCAAGAGCTGTTTGACCTATCGGAGGAAATTCTGCAGTCTGTAAAAAGTAAATTTGGGATTGAGCTGGAGCGGGAAGTACAGGTGATTGGATAAGATCAAAGAATTGCAACCAGTGGAACGCCCTTTCGTAGCTCCAGGGCCTGCTTCAAGGTTTTGTTTAGGATTTGTTGCGATTCTATTCTGGTTGGATTTCATTATATGATGATTTACCAGAATAATACGTAAAAAAAGCAGAAATGAAGGGAATCCAGGATCACCTATCTCAGCAGAGTAGTGGTTCCCTGATCTCCATAAGTATTATTCCATTCATATCGAATGGTTCCAGCGTCGAGGATTTCTCCACTTCCGCTGAGTTGGTCATCCCATTGATCGGTTTGGGAAGGGATGATGATTTGCAGGCAGGAATCGATCAAAATACCAGATTGGGGCTTGCCACCCCAGATATTGGGATACATGCCCCCGGTAAGCTCAGAGAGCTCGTATCGGCCATTTCCCAGATCCTTTATCAAGACATCGTATCGAATGGTATCGAATACCCCGCCACCGCCTGGTCCTGCTCGACCCACCGTTACCGCTTGATAGGAACCCGTCAGATTCGAGGGACAGTTCATCCGCGATTGAATGAGGTGAGGGGAGGCATTTTCCACCCCCTCCGGAATGAAACGGAGGGTCACTTCATCGCCTCTTCTGAAATCTTCGAAATTGTATCTCTCTGACTGCGCCGCAATATCCTCTACAGAATAGGTCACATTCACCGGCCAGGAAAGTAATCGTTCCACCTCAACATATGCTTCTCCGTTGATGCTTTGCTCAACGATAATGGCAGGGATGTTAAGATCCAGGTTTCTTCTGACATTCAGGGTGAATGACAGGCTGCTGTTGGGATTGAGCAGGCTGAGATCATCACTTTGGTTGTAGGAAATCACTTCTGCGCCCTCAAATCCCGGGATGGGTTCCGGGCTCGTACAGGCTGTGAACAGGAATACCCCTATCCACCAAACAAGAAAAAAGCTGAAGTGACGCATGAGGCAAAGGTAACAAAAAGGAGGCTGTCTCATAAGTCGAGACAACCTCCTTTTCTTATTTGAAACCGACGGATTAGTATCCGGGGGTTTGCTGAATCACCTCGTTGGCGTTCAACTCAATGATTGGAATCGGCACAGCATTCATCTCGATATTGCTCAGTTCGATGCTGCAAGCACCATTCACCTGGCACTCAGATGCATTACGAGTCAGCGTAGTCATGCCGGCACGCTCACCGATGCGCTTGAGGTCTACCCAGCGAAAGCCTTCGAAAGCGAACTCAACCCGGCGCTCATTCAGGATTCCCATGAAAGCCTCCTGTTCAGAGCTATACGATGGAGCAGGCTGGTCAGAGCCGAAACGGGCGTCGCGAAGCTGGTCGACAAAACCAGCAGCAGCAGCAAAATCACCGCGGTCAGCAGCAGCCTCGGCGCGGATCATCAGCATCTCGGAAGCACGGAAAATCTTCAGGTCGTTCAGCAGAGGCTGACCACCAGATCCTGGATACTTTCCGATGACCAGCGTATCACCACTGGAAGACCCGTCAAAGAAAGAAGCAAAGCGGATATCTTCTTGTGGGATGATATTCAGGAAGTCGATGGTTGCCTCAAAGTAAGGAGATCCATCTACAGTCGCATCAACGAAGGCGAAGTTGGCACCAGCCCATCCGCCTGCAAATCCACTACCTGTGCTTCCCTGACCGTCGTATGGGCCACCAATCACACGCTCCAGTTTGAAGATGATTTCGGCATTGGATGTGTCTACCCAGATACCGGGATACTCAGCTGCAGTTGCCAGGGGATAGTCCCCCAACAGCTCTGCAGCAAGTCCGTCTGCCTCAGCGTAATTGCCACGGTACGCAGCAATTCGGGCGCGAAGGGCTTTTACGAAATCCAGGCTCACAAATGTGGGGCTTGCTTGCGAAGCAAGCAGATTTGAGGCCTGAGCCAAATCAGCATTGATTGCAGCAAACACCTCGCCAGTGGTATTTCTTGGCAGTTGTTCAGAAATACCAGGGACACGATCAAGAATGATCACACCAGGGGCGGCATCATCCGTCAGGTCGGGGCTGAAATAGGTGAGAAGTTCGAAGTGAGCCCATGCACGCAGTGCATAAGTTTGTCCGAGCACGTCGTCAAAAACAGCCTGCTCCCCTGATTCAATTTCAACGGAAGCAGCAGCTTCGATGAGGCGAGATGCTACGTTGAGCGCATCGTAATAATTTACCCAGACAGCTTGTGGGAAAGCACTCTGAGGATTCAGAACGAACAGGTTCTGCTGACCTCCGTTGTCGAAACCAAGCGTGATTTCGTCGGAAAATGCAGCATTGAACTGGATGGCGGGGGTGTTGTCAAACTCGTTGTAAACACCCAGAAGCCCCTGCTCCAGATCGGCAACAGTTTCGAAGGCAGCACTGGCATCCAGAATGCCGGGCTGCACAATATCGATTGCATTTTCGCAACCAGTGAGAGCGGCTACCGCAAAGGTAAAACCGATGATATATTTTTTCATAATTCCAAAAGTCTAATTACCAAATTAAGATGTGGGTGAAATCAGATTAAAGCCCAACCTGAACTCCTACCGTGATGGTACGTGGAGTTGGGTAAATACGACTTGTGTTGGAGAGCGCTTCGGGGTCAAATCCACGCCACTGGGTGAATGTCACCAGGTTTTCAGCTGATGCAAAAACTGTGAGTTCACGCATCTTGATTGCGTTTAGCACAGGAGCAGGCAGAGAGTACCCGAAGTTCACGAAGCGAAGGCGAAGGAAGTCAGCTGAGGTCAGATATCTGGTACTGCTGCCACCCAGGTTCTGCTCAATGTTTGGAGCATCCAGTGCTGGCAGTGATCCTTCTCTATTGCCGTCAGACCACGCGTTAAGCATATCACGAGAATGACGGAACTGACCAATGTTGTTGGGGTTCTGAAACCCTGAGAGGTCAAAGTCAAAACGGTCAACACCTGTCACGTAGTTAAACTGTGAATTCAGGTAGAAACCTTTGTACTCAATGTTCAGGCCAAAGCTACCCTGCCAGTCTGGGAAGATGTTCATGTCTGTCCAGACACGGTCAGTGTCAACATTCGGTGTTTCAGTTTCATTGCCATCTGCATCGAGGTACAAGGCATTACCATTTCCAGGGTTTACACCTGCATACCGATATACATAGTATTCATTAAGCTTTCCACCAACTCTTAGCTCAGTGATTCCTCCATTGAGGATTTCTTCTCTACCCAAGCCAAGGTCTAGGATTTCCTGACGGTTGTAAGCGCCCAGCGCGTATACATTTACCAGGAGTCCTCCTACATTGATACCATCAAAGATGTCGTAGCTCAGCATGAATTCCAGACCACGGTTCTCAAGAGAACCAATGTTGGTACGGATGGCTGTCTGCGCGTTGATCGCAGAGATCGGCAGGTCAATGAACAGGTCAGTTGTGGTTTTAATGTAGGCATCTACACTACCACGAAGGCGACCGCGACCAGTTTCAAAATCAATTCCTACGTTCCCCTGGGTAATCTGCTCC
>CAZLKP010000272.1:3100-6813 GCA_964560095.1 uncultured Bacteroidia bacterium | reverse complement strand
TCCAAAGCGCTGCCCGCCAAACTGGGCTTTACCCCCCAGAGGTTGCTGCGTAATGAGGGAGTAGGGCCCAATAGAGCGGGCGTGCATCTTGTCGTCGACCAAGTGGATCAATTTCAGCATATAAATCACACCGACGGTAGTTTTTTCACTGAAATGCTCTCCAGTTTGGCCATTGACCAGGCGGGTCACTCCGTATTGGGGCAGCCCTGCCTTCTCAAGTTGTTCATTTACCTCGTCGTAGGAAGCACCATCAAAAATAGGTGTAGCATATTTCAGGCCAAGATTCCGACCTGCCCATCCGAGGATGGTTTCATACACCTGTCCGAGATTCATACGGGAAGGTACACCCAGAGGATTCAATACGATATCCACAGGGGTTCCGTCTTCCAGAAATGGCATGTCCTCAACAGGCACAATACGGGACACAACCCCTTTGTTTCCGTGCCGGCCAGCCATTTTGTCACCGACTTTAAGCTTACGCTTCATCGCGACAAAGACCTTGGCCAGCTTGAGGATTCCTGAAGGGAGTTCATCTCCAACCCGGATCTGGTATTCTTCGCGACGGAAACGGCCTTCCAGCAGGTCAAACTTCAACTTATGGTTCTGAAACAAACGCTCAATGTTGGCATTCAGCTCTTCGTTTGCTGTCCAGTCATTGGGCAGAATATCGAGGTAATTGAGAGCCTGGAGGGTTTTCTCGGTAAACTTTTTACCGGCAGGAATGACCTCCTCGTTGAACTTATTCTTTACCCCTTTGGATTTCGTATTTCCAATGAGCTGGAGAAGTTTAGAAACGATTTGGTTGTGAAGATCCTGGATCTCCTGATGATATTGTTCTTCCAAGTCAGCCAGAAGTTTCTTGTCTCGGGCTTTGGCCTTGGATTCTTTTTTCTCTTTGGAGAAGAGCATCTTATCGATCACCACACCACGAGAAGAAGGTGGCACGCGAAGAGATGCATCTTTCACATCCCCGGCCTTGTCTCCAAAAATGGCCCGGAGCAGTTTTTCTTCCGGCGTGGGATCAGATTCTCCTTTTGGTGTGATTTTACCAATGAGAATATCACCGGGGTTCACCTCGGCGCCAACACGAATCAGACCATTTTCATCGAGGTGCTTGATGGCATCCTCGGAAACATTGGGAATCTCGCGAGTCAGTTCTTCCTCCCCTCGTTTGGTATCCCGCACCTGCATCTCAAACATGTCAATGTGGATGGATGTATACACATCTTCAGTCACGACACGCTCTGAGACCACAATTGCATCCTCAAAATTGTATCCCTGCCATGGCATGAATGCTACAAGCAGGTTTTTCCCAAGGGCAAGCTCTCCATTTTCTGTTGAGTATCCTTCGGCAATGACCGTGTTTTCATCAACACGATCGCCTGCCCGAACAACCGGGCGCAGGTTGATACAAGAGTTCTGGTTGGTTCTGGAGAACTTGTTGACGTTGTAGGTGATTGTATCGGAATCGAAGCTAATCAGATCTTCGATCATGTCCCGATCATATTTGATGACCACCTTCGCACCATCTACAAATTGAACAACACCTTTCCCTTCAGCCATCATCATGGCCCGGGAGTCTCTGGCAACTTTGCCTTCGATTCCAGTTCCGACAATCGGGGCTTCCGGCTTTAGCAGGGGCACTGCCTGGCGCTGCATGTTGGATCCCATCAAGGCACGGTTGGCATCGTCATTTTCCAGGAACGGAATCAGAGATGCAGCCACCGACACGATCTGATTAGGTGCCACGTCCATGTAGCGCACATCATCTGGCCCTACGACCGGGAAATCGCCCATTTTGCGAGCTTTGACCTTGTCATTGACAAAGGTTCGCTTCTTGGTGATGGGCGCATTGGACTGGGCAATGATCACATTATCTTCTTCCTCAGCGCTGAGGTACTGAGCAGAGGCGGAAATTTTTCCACTGTCAACCGAGCGATACGGGGTTTCAATAAATCCCATCTCATTGATCTTCGCATATGTACACAGCGAAGAAATGAGACCAATATTCGGTCCTTCCGGCGTTTCAATCGGACAAAGACGGCCGTAGTGTGTGTAGTGTACATCACGGACCTCAAAGCCGGCTCGCTCACGTGAAAGACCACCCGGCCCAAGGGCTGACACACGACGCTTGTGTGTCAATTCAGAGAGGGGGTTGGTCTGATCAAGAAACTGGCTGAGCTGGTTGGTTCCAAAGAAAGAGTTGATCACACTGGACAGCGTCCTTGCATTGATCAGATCAGCTGGCGTGAATACTTCATTGTCACGGATGTTCATCCGTTCGCGGATGGTCCTGGCCATTCGGGCAAGTCCCACGCTGAACTGAGAATACAGTTGCTCCCCGACAGTACGCACACGACGGTTGCTCAGGTGGTCGATATCGTCCACGTGAGTTTTGGAGTTTTGCAGCTCCACCAGGTACTCAACGATTTTGATGATATCCTTCTTGGTGAGAACCTGAGAAGTCTCTTCAAAGTCGTTGTGCAATTTTTTATTGAGTCGATAACGCCCCACTTCTCCGAGGTCATAGCGCTTATCGGAGAAAAAGAGTTTATCAATCACGCCGCGGGCAGTTTCTTCATCAGGTGGCTCAGCATTTCTCAGCTGACGGTAGATGAGATCAACGGCTTCAGAGGTGGAATTGGAATTGTCTTTCTGAAGGGTATTGTAGATGATCGAATACTCTGCAGCATTAGCTTCTTCAGAGACAAGGATCATGCTAACGACGCCGGAATCGAGGATGGATTCGAGGTCGTCTTTTTCAATTACATGGTCCCGTTCGAAGAGTACCTCATTCCGAGTGATAGATACCACTTCACCGGTGTCTTCATCCACAAAGTCTTCGGTCCAGGTACGCAAGATCCGAGCAGCAAGCTTACGGCCCACGACCTTTTTCAGATTGGATTTTGTAATCTTCACCTCCTCGGCCAGGCCAAAGATTTCTAGGATTTCTTTATCGGAGCCATAACCGATCGCGCGGAGTAGCGTCGTGACAGGGAATTTTTTCTTCCGGTCAATGTATGCGTACATGACATTATTGACATCAGAGGAAAATTCGATCCAGGACCCTTTGAAAGGAATGATCCTTGCGGAATAGAGCCGGGTACCATTGGCGTGGAAAGACTGCCCGAAAAACACACCGGGGGAGCGGTGAAGCTGGCTCACAACAACCCGCTCAGCACCATTGATGATAAATGTACCATCGGCGGTCATGTACGGGATATTACCGAGATAAACTTCCTGTGTGACCGGCTCGAAATCTTCATTTTCGGGATCAGTACAATAGAGGAAGAGTTTTGCCTTGAGGGCAACGGAATGGGTCAGGCCACGGCCTCGACACTCTTTAATGGAATATCGGGGAGGATCAATGTAATAATCAAGGAATTCAAGCACGAAATTTTCTCGTGCATCAGAAATAGGGAAGTTTTCTTTGAACACCTTAAAAAGGCCTTCGTCTTTTCTTTTATCGGCCGGGGTATCCACTTGCATGAATTCCCGAAACGAACGCAACTGAACTTCCAGGAAGTCGGGGTAGTCAATGACCTTACCGATTTTGGAGAAAGAAATACGATTCGGATGGATGGAGTTGCTCAATGCCTTGAGGATTTAAGGTTGGCTGCGCAGAATTGCGCGATAGAAACCTGGAAAAAACGGAATTACAGGGCGGTGTTTTCAAATACGGAGAAATAGACCTGATTACGTGAATCAGGCCT
>CAZLKP010000272.1:0-3090 GCA_964560095.1 uncultured Bacteroidia bacterium | reverse complement strand
GTAAAGGTTTTACTTCAGCTCTACCTCAGCACCAGCTTCTTCTAATTGAGACTTGACGGACTCAGCTTCGTCTTTGTCAACTTTCTCCTTAATGGGGGTAGGAGCACCGTCAACAAGTGCTTTGGCTTCTTTCAAACCGAGACCAGTGATTGCTTTAACCGCCTTAACGACGTTGAGCTTACCACCACCCGGGCTAACAAGAATCACATCAAACTCTGACTGCACAGCGGCACCGCCGCCTTCGCCACCTTCGGCCGGCCCGGCTACAGCTACAGCAGCTGCAGCAGCGGGCTCAATACCGTATTCGTCTTTCAAAATGTCAGCCAGTTCGTTTACCTCTTTTACTGTAAGGTTAACCAGCTGTTCTGCAAAAGCTTTCAGATCTGCCATCGTTTCTGAAGTTTGGGAAGTCATTATTGTAAAAAAACAAAGTCAAAATGGTGTGGGCTACGGGAAAACCGTTGGAAGCGTGCCCAAACAATTATTCTTCTCTCTCGGCCAGTGCCTTAATGAGGCCAGCAAGGGTACCTCCACCTGATTTGAGGGCAGAAACAACATTCTTCGCCGGGCTCTGCAAGAGGCCAATGATTTCTCCGATGAGTTCGTCTTTAGACTTAAGATCTTTGAGTTTCTTAAGCTGATCATCACCGAGATAGACAGCTGTTTCAATCACAGCAGCCTTGAGAATCGGCTTTTCGGAAGACTCACGGAATTTATGGATTACCTTTGCCGGCTCAGAAGCCTTTTCGGCAGCAGTAAAAAAGATCGATGTAGGCTGCTTGAGGATGTCATATATCTCAGAGTAGTCGTCATCCAGTTGCTTGAGCGCTTTCTTGATCAGGGTGTTTTTCACCATGGTCATTTCCAGCCCTGAATCAAAGCAGCGCTGACGAAGCTCGTTAGTCTGGGCGACAGTCAGCCCGCCGGTATCGGCCAGATAAAAGTTTGGGGTTTCGCGAAACTTTTCTGCCAGATCTTTAACCAGCTGTATTTTTTGCTCCTTCGTCATGGTGATTAAATTCCTGGTACACTCGATTTGTCCACTTTGATACCTGGCCCCATGGTAGAGGTCAATGTCAGGGATTTGAAATACACACCTTTAATTCCCTGCGGCTTGAGCCTGTGCAGGGTTTGGATCATTTCAATCGCATTCTCCCTCAACTGTTCTTCGGTAAAAGAAACCTTTCCAAAGGCAAGGTGGATGATGCCGTTTTTATCAACTTTGAAGTCGATTTTACCAGCTTTCACTTCTTTTACGGCCTGACCAACATTAGGAGTCACTGTACCGCTTTTGGGGTTGGGCATCAACCCACGCGGCCCCAATACTCGACCGAGACGGCCGACCTTAGGCATTACATCAGGAGAGCAGATGATGACATCTATGTCGGTCCATCCACCACTGATTTTTTGGATATAGTCGTCCAAACCGACGTGATCTGCGCCAGCTTCTCGTGCTTCTTCTTCCTTATCGGGGGAAGTAAGGACCAATACGCTCACCTCTTTTCCAGTTCCATGTGGAAGGGTGGCGACACCGCGGACCATTTGGTTGGCCTGGCGCGGATCCACCCCGAGGCGAGCATGTAGTTCTACAGACTCATCGAACTTGGCAAAAGCCAGGTTTTTGGCCAGTTTACAAGCTTCGTCGATGCTGTAGAACTTATCACGATCAATTGCTTCGGACGCTGTTTTGTACTTCTTGGTAAGAGTTGCCATCCGTTGTTATTAGTTTTCCTCCCAGGGAGGGGTTCCATCGACAGTAATGCCCATGCTGCGGGCTGTACCGGCGACCATTTTCATCGCGCTTTCTACTGTAAAGCAGTTTAGATCGGGCATCTTCGTTTCGGCAATTTCCTTCACTGCGCTCCAGGAAACGGAACCTACCTTGTTACGGTTAGGCTCAGGAGATCCAGACTTCAGCTTGGCTGCTTCCAGCAACAATACCGGTGCAGGAGGCGTTTTGACGACGAAATCGAAGGATTTATCGGCGTAGACCGTGATGATCACGGGCAGTACCTGACCCATCTTATCCTGCGATGCGGCATTGAAGCGCTTACAAAACTCCATGATGTTGAGGCCTTTGGCACCAAGCGCTGGGCCAATCGGAGGGGCAGGACTGGCCTGACCACCTTTGACCTGGAGTTTTACATACGTTTCTATCTGCTTTGCCATTGAGTTTAGTCGGTTTGCAGGAACACACATTCATTGGAAGTGGAAGCAAGACTGTTGGGCCGCTCACAAAACCCGGTCTTTTCTACCAATGAAAAATCTTAATATTCTTTTTCCACCTGGAAGTAGTTAAGCTCTATCGGGGTATTCCGCCCGAAAATCTTCACCACTACCTTCAGTTTCTTCTTTTCTTCATATACCTCATCAATGGTGCCAGTAAATCCGTTGAACGGACCTTCCATTACCTTGACTGGCTCCCCTTTGATGAAGGGTTCTTCGGGCATTTCTCCCTTCTCGTTCATCTCATCCACTTTTCCGAGAATCTTATTCACCTCAGATATACGGAGAGGTTCAGGATGAGAGCCGCGCTTACCTCCGAGGAAACCAATGATGTTGGGTACATCCTTAATCACGCTCATCAGCTCGGGCTTCATTTCGCATTCAATGAGAATATAGCCAGGGAGGAAGTTTCTCTCACGGAGTTTTTTCTTCCCATTTCGCATCTCAAACACCTTCTCAGTGGGGATCAACACCTGATCTATCTCTTCATGCAAATCGAGGCGATCGATTTCACTTTCGAGATATTGCTTGGCTTTTTTCTCCTTGCCGCTGATTGCACGTATAACGTACCACGCTTTGGCCATCTTTCAGCAGTTGGCTGATTAAAAGAATGAATACAGACCTCCCATGACGTTCTTAAAGATCAAATCCATCAGACCGACGGCCAGAGCAATAAGAAGGGAGGCGATCAATACCGTCACGGTACTGCTGTACAGTTCGTCTAGAGAGGGCCACTGAACTTTGTATAAAAGCTCATCGGTATATTCTCTGAATGTCTGACGGATTTTGAACATGATCTTTTTAAAATTGGCACGGGCGGAAGGACTCGAACCCTCAGCCTACGGTTTTGGAGACCGTCGCTCT
>CAZLKP010000271.1:0-6821 GCA_964560095.1 uncultured Bacteroidia bacterium | reverse complement strand
CAATAGTGCTCGTGTGACACTTCAACGCCGAAGAAGATGCATGTGTATCTGTAGTCTCAGCTTTCGATACATTTTGTGAAGAACCAAGCGCGGTTTCTACCTCACCAAGCCGATTCAGAACCTTCTTGCCAGAAAGGAAAAAAACAATAGGAAGCTGCTAGCAGGGTAAAGAGTCGATGTTGTTGCTGCTTGTAGTCCAGGATTTGCATCTCTGTTTTCCCGTCTCCACCTCTTCCTCCCTGGCGTCTCACAGCAGAGTATCGAATGGCAATTGTAGTGGCAATACTCAAGTATTTGCTACCTTCGTGAATAATTCCTCCTCGCACCTATGAATAGCGATAAACCGAAATGTTATTAATGTGCTACCAGATCGGACAACCTTGCTCTCCAAAGCTCCCTCGCTACACGTACCTGCATCATTGTTATATAAGAAAGTTTTAGAAGCCGCAGGTGAGACTTGTTTCTTGCTGTATTTACCATTCTCATCGACATGAGCAAATCTCATGGCCATGTTTCGTCTTGGAATCATGACTCGGTCAAATGACGCCAAGCCATTATCCATATATATTATTGAATCCCAACTTGGGTCCTAAATCAATGGCGGAAACTCCTGACAATGGCTTGTGATCATTGGGGTTTCGGAGAGGGACCAAAAAGTTGTGAATTCCTCGTCGTGTGCCTTCCCCATCAATGAGTTGAGCAATGACCATGGCATGAGTGCCAACTCGACCCAGAGTTCCAGGCCATGCCTTGGCACTGGTCAGTGTAGGGGAATGGATGACAAAGGATCCACCGGGCATGCCACCTTGGCTTTCCGGAACAAACGTTGCGGTCGTTTCCAGGACTCGAATGTTGCTTCCATGCTCGAGCTCGGTCTGAGCGTAGCAACCAATCATTCGAAAGTCACGACACATGGGAAGCCATCCGGCCTGTTGTTCCTCATCACACAAACTGACAATATTGGGGGTAAACGTGATCCAATGAATTCCCAATGGCAAATCATCGGCAATGGAATTTTATAAGAGCCGTCCGATCTGGACTGTCAAAAATGTGTTCGCTATTCGAACCAATGCCCAATTTGCGACAAAGTTCAACCAAACGAACCCCTTTGGCAATGGCGCGGACATGGCGTTCCTTTCGTGACAAGTAAATATTATCCTGATTGGAAAAAACGGGCCGATGAAGCAATATGAGCAAGAGATGTTTCAGGATGCTGATAATCAGCTTATTGCATCAATCATTGGAGGATTTTCCCCCTGGTTTTCCGAAGTTGACCCACCAGGAGAGAGGGCTGAACACGTTCATCTCCCCTTGGAGTGGGAAATCCATAGTTGCTCAGATTGTCTTTCTTTTTCTCTGTGGGTAGGTGTTTATTTGTGGTAAATATTCCTCCTGTACCTTGTATGAAAGGCCAGGTAATTGGGTGTGACACATGTCTCTCAGCTCCTAAACCGTTTTGCAGTTGCGGGTGGTGGCTTTAACCTTAAGCTTTCGCTCCAGAAAATGGGTGTTGAGGTTGGCTGTTCCACATCCCCTCGATGAGAAAAAATACAAATAGATGCCATAAAGCTCAAATTCCTCCAAAGCATAACCCAGGTCTCTCGGGGCTGTGACCAGCGCAGGGGCTTAAAAGAAAGAAAAGCATCCTGAAGTTCTGTGGAACCACGATGATTTCCAACATTCCCGCCTGTTCATTTGTTCTAATGACCAATTGCTGGTAATTTTCCCTGAATAACAGATCACTTTATGGCTGGAAAACACGGAATCAGAAAAGGAGATGATAAAGAGCGCAACCTCTCCATGGGCGGGAAGCTGTATTTGCCTGCCATTGTGTCGGGGCTGATGTATTCGATCAGGCATCTGTTTCGCCCAAAGGTTACGTTGATGTATCCGGAGAAAAAGCCCGAGCTGGGACCAGAGTTTCGGGGTCGTCCGGTATTGGTGACTGAAGGAGGCAAGGACCGATGCGTGGCCTGCGGCCTTTGTGCCCGTGCCTGCCCGCCATTGGCCATTTCGATGCAAGGCGCCGAAATGGAGTCAGATGATCCCAAAGAGCGATATCCTGAGCGATTTGAAATCGATATGCTGCGCTGTATCTATTGCGGATACTGTGAGGAAGTCTGCCCTGAAGAGGCGATCGTGATGAGCCCGGAGTATGACCTGAACTTCCGTAACCGCGAAGATGCCGTTTATGGCAAAGATCGCCTTGTGATAGATAAAGAACAACTGAAACCTCGCCTGGATTTTCTGGAGGAAAAGCGCAACAACAACTATGGAGAGGTGTATAACTTTGATACCGACAACAACATTCACACCCTCCGCAATCGGAAAGATGACTAGTCACCGCCCCTCAACAACCCTTTGCTTTCTCCTATGACAATGCATGCCACCACGGTTCTTGGAATCATTCACAATGGTGAGGTAGCGCTTGGCGCTGACGGACAAGCCACCATGGGTACTACCATCGCCAAGTCCAATGTTAAAAAAGTACGATTCCTGGATAACGGTAGTCTTCTGGTTGGTTTTGCTGGTTCAACTTCAGATGCCTTTACCCTCGTGGAACGCTTTGAGGAAAAGTTGAACATGTATCGCAGCAACCTGCGCCGCAGTGCCATCGAATTGGCCAAAGACTGGCGTACTGATCGATACCTGCGCAGGCTCGAAGCTATGCTCATCGTGATGGATAAATCAGAAGGGTTGATCATTAGTGGAACCGGGGATGTGCTCTCACCAGATGAGGATATTCTGGCGATTGGGTCCGGATCTGCCTATGCCCGGTCTGCCGCACTGGCCCTGAAACGCCATGCCCCGGATCTCTCTGCCAAACAGATTGTCGAGGAAAGCCTACACATTGCTGCCGACATTGATATTTATACCAATCACAACCTGGAGATCCTGACTTTTTAATCAGAAATCCTGTCTGCCTGCAGCCGTTGACATACCCAGAGTATTCAGAGAAAATTTCACGGGCAAAAAAGTTCGAATCGGGGATAGAGGACGTTAACATGTATGCGTTAGCCGGCCAGAACAATTATAAAGTGAGAGATTTTTGAACGAATGTTGAATCTTCCACCCACTTTCCCCCCTCCATCCTGAAAAAAAAATGGACAAAACAGAAACGTGACAGTGACTTCATGACCAGGAATTCTTCCAATGAAAAGAAATGATCTGTCCGAAAATGTGGAGAATCTATTTTTTCCGTATATTTTTTGACAGAAAATCTTCTTTTTCGAAAATCATCAACCATCAGCATCTATGTTTGAGCTGTTTCAAAGCGACAAAAGCCAGGAATACTATTTCCGTCTGAAAGCAAAAAACGGACAGGTGATCCTGAGCAGCCAGGGCTACTCCGATAAATCTGGAGCCCAAAACGGTATCGAATCCGTTAAGAAAAATGCTTCTGAGAACGATCGTTTCGATCGGAAGCAGACTGACTCCGGGAAGTGGCGTTTCAACCTGAAAGCAGGTAACAACCAGATCATTGGATCTTCCCAGAACTATGCCTCTAAGGATGGTATGGAAAACGGAATCCAGTCAGTGATGGCCAATGCGCCTGATGCTGAGGTGAAAGACCTCACAGCGTAAAGCTGGCTGTTAGCCCACAATTTATCCGGAGCTTTGGCTCCGGATTTTTTTTGCCCGCTCTTCCTTCGCGATGAGGAAACGGCGTCGTGTAGCCCAAGCGCTGATTCTGGCAATCTGCCACCCGGCTTTGCCATCACGCCAGCCACTGCGGAGCAAATACACCCGAAAAAAGGTGTAGATCGGCTTGATCAGCAGGTGCCACAAATGAACTGGTTTGTTGTTGGTCACCATGTCTCGGGCCTGCAGGGTAGCATAGTGTTCCTGCCTATCACGATGGTCTTCCAGACTGTCATAACTGAAATGAAGCAGGTCTCCCGCCAGATGTGTGCGGGATAAGCTTTGAGGAATGACCAGACGCTCATGCACTCCCGCGTGGTCCCATCCGACACAATCGCGCGGGAACAGGCGAATTTTTTTATCAGGATACCACCCACTGTGGGAAATCCAGGTGCCGCAATAGTTGGTGCGGCGATTCATGGAATACACACCATCCAGCTGGGGTTTTACCTGCATGATGGAGCAGCGCAGCCGCTCCGAAATGGCTTCATCTGCATCCAGCGACAAAATATACGGATGGGAAGCCAGGGCATTTCCCGCATTTTTCTGGCTGCCGTAGCCACGCCAGAGCTGCTCTACCCACCGTACGCCAAACTGCTGGCAAATCCATTTGGTATCATCTGTGCTACCTGAATCCACCACGATAATTTCCTCCACCAGTCCCTGTATTGACGACAGACATCTGGCAATGTTGCGGCTTTCATTCAATGTGATGATAACAGCGGAAATCATGGAAACAAATCGTGCAGGAATGGGAGCGAAGATGCGATTTTTTCTCCAATCCGCACACGCACACCCTCACAGCCATGGTTGCTCCTCCCAACGATTTGCTAGTAAATTGAATAAAACCCGGCGCGACCGTATCAGGGGGCGAATCCCTGTCAGACCTTGATTCTGGTTTCTTTAGCTTCGCTATTTTTCCAGGTAGTCAGCACGGCTTCCAGATCCTTGGCCTGGTCAAAATACCGGGTGAGTTTCAACAACACTCGCTCCACGATGGCATCAGGGCAGGAAGCTCCTGAAGTGATCAAAATTTTAACAGGCCATTGAGTAGGGAGAAAGTTTTCGACGATCCGTTCTGTCTGTGTATGATAGTCGTAATGGAGCATTTCATTGGGCCCGAGAATATCGCGCTCTGAGGCAATAAAATAGGTGGTGAGCTTTTCTTCGCAGAGCTCTACCAAGTGGGATGTGTTGGAACTGTTTCTACCGCCAATCACGATTGCGAGATCTGCAGGCTCATTGAGGAGTTCAAGGGTGGCATTTTGGTTGTTTTTGGTGGCATAACAGAGGGTGTCGCGTGTATTAGCGATGTGCTCATCAATCTCCTCAGTGCCAAATCGCTCAATCATGACCTCGCGGAAAAAGTCGGAGATCTCAGCCGTTTCGGTAGCTAGCATGGTAGTTTGATTCACGACGGCTACACGATTCAGGTCTTTGACAGGATCAAATCCCTCCGAAGATTTCACACCAAATGTTTCGACAAATGCTTCCTGACCAGTCTGCCCTTTCATCACATCAGCCAGCATTCTGGCTTCCTCCATATCTTTCACCACCACAGTCGGGGCATAAACCCTGCTATGGGAAAGCGTTGCCAGTGTCTCTTCATGGCGAAATTTGCCATGAACGATGATGGTATAACCCTGCTCCCCCAGCTCTCTTGCCCGGAACCATACATTTTCCACAAAGCGACAGGTGGCATTCCAGGGAGCGAGATCCACCCCCAGTTGTTCAAGGATTACTTTGTCTTCGCGAGTGGCACCAAAAGCCGGAGTGATCACAATCGCACTTTCTTGGATGTCCTCCCAGGGAATGAGCTGTTCACCCTTCGCTGTTTTGATAAACCGCAACCCCCGTGCTTTCAGATCTTCATTGACGAAGGAATTGTGGATCAGTTCGCTGATCATGAAGACCTGTCGGTCTGGATGCTGAGCCAGTGTCTCATAGGCAACCTCAATGGCATTTTCTACGCCTTTGCAGAAGCCGAAATGGCGGGCAACTCCAAAGCTCACAGGCCCAAAGTCCAGATGAAAAGGAGCCATTTCCATTCCCGAACGACTGTTTTTCAGCAGGGAAAAAATGCTGTTCCGGTACAAGGGGGCATACTTGCCGAGATTGTACTCTTTCTTAAAATTGCGGGATTGATACTTGCGCATGTAAGACCGGTATATTAACACGTAATCGGGGAATAAACAGGAGAGGTCTCCAGAAAGTTTTCATATGCTGTAATTCTTATGTGCTTATTACTTCTGAAAGGGCTAAAACCGCAATCAGGAACCAACCGGTCTGATGTGGTTTCTCTGATTGAATGCCTTCCGTAGTGGTTCATACCATATGCTTCATCGCCAGCACATATCCCAGATGCATACTTTCGTGGATGTTGTTGAAGCGAATAGCATCCTCAATGGAATGCAATTGGGTTCCAAAGCTGGTTTCGTAGGGGGTAAATTCTACGAATACACCCCCGGCATAGTCGCTCCTGCCTTTGGCTACCGTGGATCTCATCAGCTCCGGGATGCTTGTCAGCATCTCAGGTCCGATCGGGGACTCTGGTTTGGTACCTTTTCGGTAGCTGGCGATCCATTCAGGTGGAATGGAGAAGTCAAGGCCACTGAGCCCATACATCAGCAATTGCTGGGTCACGAGTGCATGGATCACATTCCAACCGATAGAATTGTTGAATCCGTAAGGGATCAGATTGATTTGCGCCAGCGACAGCTCGTCTATGGCAGCCAGTATATTTCGGCGGGTAGTGATCAACAGCTCAAATTGTTCCTGAATCGGGACCGCAGACACAGACATTTTCCTGAAAAATTGAAGGGTAAAAAAAAGTGGCGGAAAAATGATCAGGGGGCTTCCATCGCGGCGATCCAGTTGCGAATGAGCTCTACACCCTCTTCGTGGATCAGGCTTCGGCCCAGTTCCGGCATCATGATCCCCGGATCATCCGAGTCGATCCGGTACAACAAAATGCTTTGATCGGGTTGCCCGGGATAAATGTCAAATTTAAGGTCACCGGAGCCCCGGCCTGCTGCCACCGGACTTTTGAACACCCCATACACCTCGGGGGCTTCCTGGTGAATATCGAGAAAGAAGCCGCTGGTACTGGCAGGGCCGTGGGGATTGTGGCAATGAGCACAGTTGATGTCCAGCCAGGCCCGGGCTCGTTCGTCGAGGCT
>CAZLKP010000270.1:704-6862 GCA_964560095.1 uncultured Bacteroidia bacterium | reverse complement strand
GGGGGCAAGTCGGTTGAAGAAGCCGTCAACTTGTTCGTGACCATTTTGAAAAACGAGGGAACCCCACAGCAATCATCAGCTGTGCTGGCCAATGCGGGTCTGGCCATCCGTACCTCCCGTTCGGAACTTTCCCTCACAGATGCTGTAGCTGCTGCCCGCGAATCACTGAAAAGCGGCGCAGCCTGGAATACTCTCCAACAGTTTTTATCTGTTTGCCAATCCTGAACCGATTATTGCTCATGAATATTCTGGATAAAATCATTGCCCATAAGCGAGAAGAAGTCGCCAACCAAAAGGAATTATATCCGGTTCGGTTGTTGGAACAAAGTATTTACTTCGAAACACCAGTGGTTTCCCTGCGACAATATCTCCAACGACCCGATATGCAGGGCGTGATTGCAGAGCTCAAGAGGAAATCCCCTTCACAGGGAGATATTCATCCGTACCTGGATGTGGAAAAAGTATCCATAGGGTACATGCAGGCTGGGGCATCTGCGTTGTCGGTCCTGACTGATCAGAAATTTTTTGGCGGGTCCAATGCCGATTTATTGCTGGCACGGAAAATGAACTATTGCCCGATTTTGAGGAAAGAGTTTATCATTGACGAATATCAGATTGTGGAAGCAAAATCGATCGGGGCAGATGCGATTCTCTTGATTGCTGCCTGCTTGTCATCCTCAGAGGTGGTGTCGCTGGCTGGTTTTGCACGAAGTCTCGGGCTGGAAGTGTTGCTCGAAGTTCACAATCAGGAAGAGCTGACCCGGACCGCGGAAGCAGATATAGATTTGATTGGTGTTAATAACCGGGATCTTGCGACCTTTGAGGTGAACATCAATACGTCGCTTTCGTTGGTTGACCAGATCCCTGACCATGCCACCAAAGTCGCTGAAAGTGGTTTGTCTGATCCGCATGAGGTGATAAACCTTCGGGCAGCGGGTTTTCAAGGATTTCTGATGGGGCAGACCTTTATGGAATCTCCCAACCCTGCCAAAGCCTGCGCCAAGTTTATTGACCAACTCAGAGAACTGTCTCATCCTATACAAAGCTGATCTCACACATGAAAGAAAACCTGAGAATCAAAATTTGTGGTCTGCGTGACCCCGACAACATCGAAGACATCCTTGAGCTGAGACCTGACTACGTGGGATTTATCTTTTACCCAAAATCTTCTCGGTTCATTGGTGACAAACTGCCAAAGACCATCATGGAAGAGATTGAAGAAGCCAAAAAGGTGGGTGTCTTTGTCGATGAATCTTATGCTGATATTCAGGCCGCCATTGACAAATATGATCTGGATGTGGTTCAACTCCACGGCAATGAGTTACCGGAACTCTGTGCCGAGGTTCAAAACTACGGGGTGGATGTTATTAAGGCCATCTCCATTGATGAGAATTTCAATTTCAAGATTCTTAAAGTGTATGAACGGGCAGTGGACTTTTTCCTCTTTGATACAAAAGGAGAACTGCCCGGTGGCAATGGAGTGCCCTTCGACTGGGAAATCCTGTCGAAATACAAAGGACGGGTCCCATTCTTCCTTAGCGGTGGGATCAGCCCCGATCACGCCGATGCCATCAATGAATTCGAGCATCCTCGCCTTATTGGCATTGACCTCAATTCTAAATTTGAAGTGAAACCCGGGGTGAAAAACGTAGAACTCCTCGAAAATTTCTTCGACCAGGTACGCCCCGCAGATTATTGGGAATATTGAACAGAGGAACAAAGGACTGAAGAAATAAGTTTCTTCTGTGACTGTCAACTACCAACTACCAACTTATACCGATTCATGTCTGACTTTCAGGTAAATCAACACGGATATTACGGCCAGTTTGGCGGGGCATTTATCCCCGAAATGCTGTATCCGAATATCGAAGAGCTTCGGGAGAAGTATCTCGATATCATGGCTGAGCCGGGCTTTCAGGCAGAGTTCCGGCAATTGCTTCGGGACTACGTCGGAAGGCCCACACCCTTGTATTTTGCCAAACGATTGTCCGAGAAGTACAATACAAAGGTTTATCTCAAGAGAGAAGACCTCTGCCACACAGGTGCTCACAAGGTCAACAACACCCTGGGGCAAATTCTCCTGGCCAAGCGGCTGGGCAAGGAGAAAATCATCGCTGAAACTGGTGCGGGTCAGCATGGGGTGGCCACAGCCACTGTTTGTGCTCTGATGGGCATTGAGTGCATCGTCTATATGGGCGCTGTGGATATTGAGCGTCAGCAGCCCAATGTCCAGCGAATGAAGATGCTGGGTGCCGAAGTGCGGCCGGCCAATAGTGGTAGCAAGACCCTCAAAGACGCTACCAATGAAGCCATGCGCCATTGGATTAATCATCCCTGGGACACACACTACATCATCGGATCGGTCGTTGGGCCGCATCCGTACCCGGATATGGTCGGTCGCTTTCAATCAGTGATCTCGGAAGAAATCAAAGCGCAATTGCTGGAACACGAAGGCCGTGAACTCCCGGATACCGTGATCGCCTGTGTCGGTGGTGGAAGCAATGCGATGGGGGCTTTCTATCATTTTCTGGATGAGCCTTCTGTACGATTGCTGGCGGCAGAAGCCGCAGGTTTTGGCCTGGATACCGGTAAATCTGCAGCGACGACAGCTCTAGGAAAACCTGGTATTCTTCATGGTAGCCGTACCATCCTCATGCAAACCCCCGACGGACAGGTGACAGAGCCACACAGCATTTCTGCTGGTCTGGATTATCCCGGTATTGGGCCGATCCACGCTCACTTGTTTGATTCTGGCAGGGCTGAGTTTCATTATATCACCGATGACGAAGCCATGCAATCTGGCTTCATGGTGAGTAAGGTAGAAGGCATCATTCCCGCCATTGAGACTGCCCATGCATTTTCTGTGCTGGACAAGGTTTCCTTCGCCCCGAACAACGTAGTGGTCATCAACCTCTCCGGTCGTGGCGACAAAGACCTAAACACCTATATCCGTTACTCTGAAGAGCACGGGTTGAGGTAGCCCATCCTTTTGCTTCCTTTTGCGCCTCCTATCCGTCTTCGCGGTAAAACTGAAGCTACATGAACAACCGCATTCAGGACCTCTTTCATCAAAAGCAAGGTAATATTCTCTCCGTGTTTTTCACCTGTGGTTATCCCAACCTGGAGGATACCCGGCCGATTTTGACCAGTCTGGCTGAGCACGGTGTCGATCTAATTGAAGTGGGAATGCCATTTAGTGACCCGATCGCAGATGGTGGGACCATTCAGATGTCGAGCCAGAAAGCTCTGGAGAATGGGATGACCCTGGAGAAAATCTTTGAGCAACTCGAAGGCATCCGGGAGGAAGTCGATATTCCGCTCATTCTTATGGGCTACCTCAATCCCGTGGTGCAGTATGGGATAGAGCGCTTTGTGAAGAAAGCAGCTGAGATTGGGATTGATGGATTGATTTTGCCGGATTTACCGATGTATGAATACGAGACCTTCTACAAAGAGCTGTTTGATGAACTTGGTCTCAGCAATATTTTTCTGGTTACTCCTCAGACCTCGGATGTCCGTATCCACAAGATTGATGAGATCAGCGATGGCTTCATCTACATGGTATCCAGCGACTCTACAACCGGATCGGAGAAACAAAGCGATGACGGACAAACGGCCTACTTCGAGCGAATCGACGCGATGAATTTGACCTCACCACGATTGATTGGGTTTGGCATTCATGATCGGGAGACTTTCGCGAATGCTTGCCGATACAGCCAGGGAGCCATTATTGGATCTGCATTTATCAAAGCGCTGGCGGGAGAAGGAGAGATTGGAGAGAAGGTAGCAACATTCGTGGGTGACATTCGCCCGTGATACTTACGACAAGTAATACCCAATTCGTAAAATCTCGGCAAACACACCTGCAGCTGTCACTTCTGCGCCTGCACCGGGGCCTTTGATTACCAACGGCCGCTCTTTGTAACGGGAGGTGGTAAACACGATCATGTTATCACTGCCACTGAGCTCATAAAAAGGGCTTTCAGGCCCCAGGCTCTGTAGGGAAACGAAAGCTTTATCGCCCTCCAGAGTGGCAATGAATCGAAGTACCTTCCCCTCAGCTTCTGCCTTGGCCCGCATGTCTTCGAATACCTGGTCGTGAGCTTCCAACTGCGTCAGGAATTCATTTACCGACTGCGCATCCAGGCAAGGTTGGGGGAGAATGTTCTCGATCTGGAGATCCTCCATTTCCATCTGCTTGCGCGATTCCCTTGCGAGGATCAGTAGCTTGCGCGCTATATCCTTTCCCGATAAATCCACCCTTGGATCAGGTTCGGTAAAGCCTTTTTCCCTGGCCTGCTTCACGATGTCTGACAAGCGAACCCCTGACTTGAAGCCATTGAAGATGAAGGACAAAGAACCTGAAAGGACCCCTTCGATTTTCAATATTCGGTCGCCTGAATTGATCAGGTCGCTCAGGGTGGTGAGTACCGGGAGCCCAGCCCCAACATTGGTTTCGTAGAAAAACTTCACGCTGTGCTCTTCAGCGGCCTGCTTTAAGCGCTGATAATTCTCGAATTCAGCTGAAACAGCGACCTTGTTAGGCGTAGAAATGCTAATGGCATTCGTCAGGATCTCCTCATAGTAATGGCGAATGGAATCTTCGGCAGTATTGTCCACAAAAACGGAGTTGGCGAGGTTCATGCCGATCATGGTTTGGACATATTGGCCGAGATCTGCCTCTTCTGATGAAGCTTCCAGCTCTTTTTTCCAGTTGTCCAGGCTGATGCCTTCCGGATCGAACAGCATGTTTTTGCTGTTAGAGAGGCCTACCACACGGATTTCCACAAATTGTTCCCGTTTCAGCAATTCGCACTGCTTCCGAATCTGTTCGAGCAGGGTACTTCCGATGAGGCCTACTCCGACTAGAAACAGGTTCAGGATATAGTAGTCTGACAGGAAAAATACATCGTGGACAGCTGTAAGAGCTTTGGATTCATCTTCGCGGCGGATAACTACCGAAATATTCCGCTCAGAGGAACCCTGAGCGGTAACGATGACATTGACTCCGTTTTTACCGAGGGCGGTATAGAGTTTTCCTGAAATGCCCGGTCTGGACTTCATGTTGTCGCCAATGGCTGCAATGACAGCCAGGTCCCTGTCGATTTTCACCGGCTCAATGAGGCTGGCCTTTATCTCCAGGTCAAATTCCTGTTCGATCGCAATTTGAGCGGCTTTGGCATCTTCTGGGCGAATGGCAAAGGATATAGAATGCTCTGAAGAGCCCTGGGTAATCAGGATGGCGTTAATCTGCTGGTTGGCCAGCACATTGAAGAGGCGGGCTGCAAAGCTGCTAGCACCAAAGAGCCCGGATCCCTGCAGTGTTATGAGAGAGATATTACTGATCGAAGAAATACCTTTGACGACATGGTCATAAGGATCCGGATGATCAGAAATCAGGGTGCCTTCATCTTCTGGGTTAAATGTATTCTTGATCCGGACAGGAATGCGCTTTTCCAGGGCGGGAATGATAGTCGGGGGGTAAATGACCTTTGCCCCGAAATGAGACATCTCCAGTGCTTCCTCATAGCTCATGCTCCGAACGGGGAAAGACTGTGAAACCCGACGGGGATCGGCAGTCATAACCCCATCCACATCCGTCCAGATCTGAATTTCTTCCGCATCCAGGGCAGAGCCAATGAGCGAAGCGGTGTAATCAGATCCGCCGCGGCCCAGTGTGGTGGTAACGCCATCCTCTGTTGAAGCAATGAATCCGGTCACGATCGACACTTCGTCGGGGTGCTGCACAAACCAGTGAACCAGGTTGTCGTTGGTAAGGTTGAGAAGCACCTTTGCTGAACCAAAGTTGTTATTGGATTTGATCAGGTTTCTGGCATTCACAAATCGTGCGGAAGTGCCCATGTGATTCAGAACTTCGGACAGAATGAATGCGCAGGAGCGCTCACCAAAGCTTTGGATATAGTCTAGGGTTTTAGGCGTCAGATCCCGGGTCAAAAATAAACCCTGAAGGAGATTGCTCAATTCCACCTGTCCTGCAATGATCTCATCATACACCGCCTGATGCCGCTCTTCGTCTTTGATCAGAGAGTTGACGACATCTCTGTGTTTGTCTGAAAATCGGGTGAGTACACGGTGATAATCTGAATTTCCATTGGCAGCTATCTCGCTCATATGGATCAGCATATCCGTGACCCCTC
>CAZLKP010000270.1:0-694 GCA_964560095.1 uncultured Bacteroidia bacterium | reverse complement strand
ACAACGGCGACTTTTTCCCCTCTGGAAACGTAGTTCTGAACGATGCTGGCAACCTGTGCTATTTTTTCTGGATTGGCGACCGATGAGCCGCCGAATTTCAGGATTTTCATGATGTTTGATTCTCTCTAAGGCCCAAGTCTGGCTCAGATACTATGTGAGCGGCCTAAAGATAGAAGGGAATGCGGGAACTGCCAGCTGCATTTGAGGTTGGCTGGTGCTTGATTTAGGCATATTCCTCTGATTACCCTACCAGTTTCCGGCGTAGTCCAGCGGCTCTGTCGTGAGGTGCTCCTTCAGATATCCATATTTAAGGCGATTGATCTGGCGAATGTGGTGATAGTCGTGAGCCAGCCAGTTGACCAGAAAAAGCTCAGCCTTTAATGGACCTCTTTCAGGATGCTGGTAGGTCAGGTTCCAGTCTGGGTTGTCCAGCTCATTGAGCCACATCACGGACTTTGCCCGTTCTTCGAGCAGTTCCCGAAGTTTTGAAGCATAATTCTGCTCGCTGTAGCTCCTCTCAACAACCCAGGTCTGAGGGTCGGTAGGCGGCATGGGCTGGTCTGGAGTCTTGAGTACATGCTTTAATCGTGCTCTGAAATCCTCGCGCTCTTCATCTGCCAGATGACAGACGATTTCGAGGATCGACCACTGGTCGGCGGAGGGTTTCCAGCGGGCTTCGTTATCCGACACGTCG